>JAQTNG010000001.1 GCA_028714015.1 Elusimicrobiota bacterium
CCCGCTGGGCATCTGGCCCACCAGCACGGCGCGCAGGACGGAGCTCACTTCTTGAGGCTCTCGGTCTCCGCCTTCTCGATCTTGACGTCGGTCAGCACCGACTTCTTGACCGCGATCTTGTTGTCCAGCTGGAACACGATCAGGTTGTTGTCGTCGTCGCGGACCTTGATGATGTCGACGCCGGCCTTCTTGGCCGCCTCGATCATGTCCTCCTCGGCGTCCTTGGCTTTGGCCTGCGCGATGGCCGCGGCCTTCTTGGCGTTCAGAAAGTCTTGCGCCCGTTCCTGGGGCAACGTCAACGGCGGTATGACTCCCGGCATCGTCGTCTGTCGTCCGGCCATGGGGTTGGTCTCCTGTTTTCGGTGTGCGCGGATTACAAAGTGTGAGATCGACTGGAGTGCTACTGCGCGGGGACGATCGCGTCCTTGTGAAAGACGGCCTCGGCGTTGCCGAAACCGTCCTCGAGCTTCACGGTGATGACGCCTTCATCGCGGCGGATGACGCGCGCCTTGACCAGCACGTACTCGTCGTTTTCCAAGAGGTTCTCCTTGCGGCTCCGTGGTGATCTTATCAGGCTACATGTCATATGTCAACAACATTTACAGCACGATCTGGGCATCCCGCGATATGCGGCGATCCGCGATCACTTTGTAGTCCGGGTTCAGCTCGCAGCCGAGGTAGGATCGCCCGTTATTGGCCGCCACGAGACCCGTGGTCCCGGCGCCCATGAACGGGTCCAGCACCAGGCCGCCGCGCGGAGAGCCAGCCAGGACGCAGGGCGTGATCAACGCGGGCGGGAACGTGGCGAAGTGTGCCTCTCGGAACTGCGGCTTCGCTACGGTCCAGACGGACCGCTTGTTCCGGCGGCCGTCCTCGATCCGTGGCGCCGTGCTGGATCGACCCTGCTGGTGCGTGGCGGTCTTGCCCTGGTCGAAGCGGCTGCCGCGCGCCCCGGTGACGGCGGTCTCTTTGATCGCGTGGTGATCATAGTAGTAGCGCTCGCTCTTGGCTAGCAGGAACACGTACTCGTGGGCCTTGGTCGGGCGATCCTCGACGCTCTCCGGGGTCGGGTTCGGCTTGTGCCAGATGATGTCCGCACGCAGATACCAGCCGTCGGCGCGCAACGCCAGCGCGACCATCCATGGGATGCCGATCAGGTCCTTCTGTTTCAGTCCGGCCTGGCGTAGTAGACGTCCGCGCTCGATGCGACCACCGCGGGGCACGCTGCTCTGGGTCTTCGAGGAAATGCACGACGTCGTGCCGAATGATCCGGCCTTCTTGTGTTCGCTCATCGCCCCGACGTAGCTGTCGCCGAGATTCAGCCAGAGCGTGCCGTCGTCGCGCAGCACGCGCCTGACCTCGCGGAACACCTCGACCATGGCCGCCACGTAGGCGTCCGGCGTAGACTCGAGGCCGAGCTGTCCGTAGACCTGGTAGTCACGCAGGCCGAAGTAGGGAGGCGACGTCACGCACGTCTGGACAAATCCGTCGGGCCACGACCGCATGGTCTCCCGGTTGTCGCCGAGGTAGATCGTGTTCAGTTCCGGCATCATACTGCGCTCCAGACGGCCGGGGCCACCGGCCGGAAGTAGACCTGCAGCGCGCGCCGGATCTGCGCCTGCCAGTTGTGGCCGCGGGCCTTGGCCTCGCGGACCTTGGCCGTGCCTTCGGCCGCCGCGTAGATGTCGCGCAGACGCAGCTCTCGGCCCGCCATGGCAGCGTCCAGCGCTTCGCGCCAGGTCCCGATGGGTTTTCCGTCGAGCGTCAAGAACGTCGGGCGCGTCCAGTGGAAATGTCCGGGCAGTTCGCATCCAAGTAGTCTTCGCGCGGCGACCTCACCGTAGCCCACCAGGACCGATGGCGCTCCACCGTTGAAGCGCCCGCGCGATCCGTCGGCGTGGTAGAAGTAAAGATGGCCGCTCGTCAGAAACATGACGAGCGCGTCCAGCTCCCAGATCGTGCGCCGAAACCACGGCGCGTCTGTCCTGGCGAACAGCAGAGCAACTCCCGCGCCGTGATCCGCGAGGCGCGCGGTCCAGGGCTCCGGGGTGGGTTTGTACGGCGGGTTCAGCCAAACGAGTCCATGCCATGGGCGTGCCAGCCCGTCGCCCTCATCGTGCGTGTAATGCTTGCGCGCCGTGGGCCACGGGCGCGGATCTGGAGCCGCGCAGGGGTCCAGATCGAAAGGTCCTACAGCGCGCACTATCTCGGGAGGTGAGAGCCACACGTTCGTCATGAATCCCCCTGTAGGTCCTTGCGTTCCCAGCCCCACGGCCGCGACTCCACCGGCGCCGGGACGACCTTGTCCTGCCAGCCTGGGCAGGCGCACTTGTGGTCGGGTTGTTCCGGGTCCCAGGCGTAGCACGGCCGGGCCGGATCCTGGTGATAGGCCCAGCAGTGGCCGCATGCGCCGCACTCGGCGTCCGGTCTGCGTTCCGGCGCCGGTGGCGTGTCGGTCAAAACAGCTTCCCCTGGGACGTTTCGAGCGCCAGCCGGGCGAGAATCTTCTCGTGGTAGGCCGGCGACATTTCGCAGCCCAAGTAGCGGCGGTTGCCCTGCGCGGCCGCCAGGAACGTCGTGCCCGAGCCGCCGAAGGGGTCGAACACGAGGTCGCCCTCGTTGGAGTACGTCGAGATCAGTTTCTTCGCGTACTCGATAGACTTCGGACACGGGTGCCAGTCGATGTGCCCGTCGGTCGGCTTGGCGTAGAAATGGTCGTGGGCGTTGCGGAAAATCTTCTCGCCCATGACGAACAGCATTTCCCAGTCGTTGAAGCCGACCGCGGCGCGATGCCCCGGCGAGCCCTTGTACCAGCACAGCGTCCACAGCGGCGGGTAGTTCTGGAACAGCCAGACGCGCCCCTGGTGGTTGCCGCCGGGGAAGATGATCGGCCCGCGCGAGATCCGCAGCCACTCCGGGATGCACGCGGCCATGAGCTTCTTCCAGCCCTCGAAGTTGTCGTCGTGCTGGTCGTAGCCGAAGTCGATGCCGTAGGGAGGATCGGTACAGACGAAGTCCACGCACTTGTCGGGCAGCGTTTTCATGTAGGCGATGCAGTCGCCCAGATGCACGTAGTTATCGGGCGGCACGGTCGTGGTCGTCATCGGTAGTCCTCCAACGGCTGGGTGTAGCGGATGCGGAGCGGGTGCTTCGGCTGGCCCTCGTTCGTCAGGCCCAGGTGAACGAGGCGCGGCGGCCGCGGCTGCGCGCGCAGCAGCGCCACGACTGCGGCGGCGCGGTCCGGGTCCGCGTGGGCGCCCCAGGCCAGCAGGACGACGGGGCACGCCGCCACGCGCAGGAGGTGCCGTTCGTTGTCCGGGCCGATCGGATCCTGCGCGTCGCGCAGCCCGCGCGGGTCGGTGGAGATCCACGCGTAGAGGTTGACCACGGCCAGGCCGCCGTAGCCGAGTCCCTGCGCGCGCTTGATGAGCCGGATGATCGTCGGGTCGTTGTGCGATGCCCCGGCCTTGCTCGGGTTCAACATGACGGCGCCCAGGTGCTGCTTGCCGTGTTCCCACGTCCGCCACAGGAAATAGCGGTACTTGCCGCAAGCAGAGAAGTCGGCCCCGACTTCCCCGAACAGGTCCGGCGTCGTGGTGGTCATGCGGGCAGCGTCCAGACGGCGACCTTCGTCTTCTGCTGGGCGCCCTGGTGCGTGCTGAGGCGCTTGGACATGGTGGTGACGCGGCGGTGGCCCAGCAGCTCGGTCAGTGCGCTGCGGGCGTTGTTGAGCGTCAGCCCCGTGGCCTCGGCGACCTCGCCGGCCGTGAGGCCGCCCGGGTGCGCGCGCAGCGCCTCGAACGCCTTCTCCTGACGGTTCTGCGACAACGGCAAGATGCGCTGGTAAGCCGCGTCCCGCGTCTGCTCCGTGATCGTTCTCATGGTCTCCTTGGTCCTACGCCGATGTGGGCGTCCCCGCTCACTTGAGGCCGTCGGCCCGGCCACCTCGGGCTCGATGGGGAAATTCCCGAGGCACTCCTTCGGCTGGCCGCTTTTGGCGGCTGCTTCCAGAACTTAGGCAGCCACTCCCGACGTGATTTCGTAGAGGTGCGCCAGAATTTTCACCATGGCCAACGTGTCCGTGCCGCAGTACTCCTTGAGGTCCTGTTTGATCTTCGCGCGCTCCTCCGGCGTCAGGTCCGCGGTCATGAGCTTTGCGTAGGCGTTCATCGCCTCCGCGCCGTTCTGGATCGCCAGCGTCTTGTAGCTCAGATCCGGCACCAGCACGGGCATGACGTACTTGATCGAATACTTGCCCAGGAAGCTGGGGTGCGCGTACCACGCCTTCTTGAACGGTTCGTCGAGGTCCCACAGCCGCGCCTCCATCCCGAGCAGTTGCTCGGCCGCCTCCGGGATGTGGGAGGCGAGGCCCTTCAGCACGCCCCCCTCGTAGCTCTTGTAGTAGGCGATGACGGAGCCGCGCGCCCGGATGCGGTCGCGCAGGAAGTCCGCCAGCTCGCGCCTCGGGTCTTTGCGCCCGTCGCCGATGAACTCGTAGTGGTCGATCGGGGCGCCGGGCTCCTTCTGGTAGTGGACGGACGCCTGCGTCGGGATCGCCTGGTACGGCCTCGTGCCGTCGTAGGGCGGCACGGGAGGGTTGACCGCCTCGAAGTCCAGGTGGTGCAGCGGGTAGACGAGCGTGGCCAGGTAGGCGCGGATGGCCGCGAGGTCTATGTGCGGATGCCCGGACCGCGCCACGGCGCGCTGGGCCTGCTGGTACTCGGTCAACTTCTCCCCGTCCGGGATGTCCGCGACCGTCTTGTGCCCGGCCTGCCAGAGCTTCGTGGTCTTGTCCTTGCGCGCGCCGGCCAGGTTGAAGACCGAGTACGCCGGGACGTGGGCCCAGCAGTGGCCCTGGAACGAGCAGTCCTGCGGCTTCGTGCAGTGCGGGCCGATGTCTCGCACGGGCGCCGCGGGCGCGGCGATCTCGGCCTTCATGCGCGCCAGCTGGGTCGGGATCAGGTCGAGCAGCCCGTTGGTGGCGGCGGTGACGTCCATGGCCTTGAACAGTTTCGTCAGGTCGAGCGCGCCGTACCGCACGTAGCTGGAGTCCAGGTGGACGAGGCGCGCGTGCGCCAGCTGATAGCCCGCCCCTTCGATGACGTGCCGCTGGATGGCGACGTCTGTGTAGTGCGAGTCCTCGAGCTTGGTCGTGCTCTTGACCTCGTAGAGATCCCACGTCCCGTCGCCGTTCTTGCGCATGAGGTCGGCACGGACCAGCACGTCGTCGTAGAGGAACGCCGCCTCGTAGAGTATGCGCGCGCCGCCCGCGAGCGCGGCCTGGGTCTGGGCCAGGGCCTCGTCCGGGTGCAGGTGGTCGGCTTCGATGAGGCTGCCGCCGCCGAGCCACTTCCGGGCCAGCACGCCGACTTCGGTCCCGGCGTCGAAGATGGCCTGCTGTTCGGGCGACACGGGATCCTGCAGCTCCGGCTGCTCACGGTACAGCCAGAGGGACTTGCCGCACTGCAGCCCACGTTGAAACTGCGACTTCGACAGATATCTCATCGGTTATCTCCTATTCCCACGGCATTTTCGGGATCTCTTCCGCGGGAGGCGGGGGCGCCTCCGCGGCAGGGGACGGCAGCACCGGCGGATGCTTCGGGTCCAGCAGCTTGACGACGTCCCCCCACTTCGTCTCGCCTGCGGTCTTGCCGTCCTTCTTCAGCTCCATCAGGTCGTAGTAGCCGAGGCCGTCCTTCGGCAAAGTCTTGGACCCGTCGAGCTTGTTCGGGTAGTACCGCCCCGATCGCAGCGTCACGCCGAACAGCGTGTTGTCCGGCTTGACGCGGGCGACGACCCACAGGCCGTAGCCTTCTCCGGGCCGCTCCACGCCGTTCTTCGGCTTGGCGGGAGTCTCCCGCAGAGTCAGCAGTACGACGTCGCGCCATTCTCCATCGGCCATGATCTACGCCTCCTTCGCCTTGATGCGGAGCGTGTCGGCGGTGCGCTGCGCGGTCTTGCCGATGTTGTTCATGCTGCTGCGCTCGCCCTGATAGCGGAATGTGTCGAGCACGGCCGCGATGTCGAGGTACGGCTTCGTGTCCATGTAGGCGACGAAGGTGCGGCCGTAGGTCTTCGTCCACCATTCGTCTACGCCGCCGAGCAAGAAGATCGGCAGGCCTTCGTGACCGTCCTTGTCACGCAGCCCGTAGTTCCCGCGCCCGAGTAAGAGCCCGGCGGCGGCCAGCGACTCTCCCTCCCCAGTGATGTAGCACTCGTCCGACGGGTTGATGATCTCCCACTCCCGCTTCACGATCTTGTCCAGGGCGCTCATCGGCGCCCCCCGACGCGGCGCTTCAGCTGCTCGTCCTGCTGCGGGTAGGCGCGGATGCCGGGGCACGAAAAGCGGTCCTTCTTGTCGGTCACGTCCTCGCCGATCATCGTCGGCCGGAAGTCCTGCGGGCGCTTGCGATTGTAGCCGATGTACTCGATCGGCACGATGCCGTCGAGGACGGCCTTGATGATGGCCATGACGGCGGCGATGTCGCCGAGCTCCGTGCCGTCGCTCTCGAGATCCCACTTCCAGCGCACGGTGCCAGTCGTGCCCGTGTCCTCCTTCTTGACGAGTCCCGTCGCGGCGGCGGCCGCCGCGGCGGCCGTGGCCGCCTGCGCGGCGCGGTCGGCCTCCTCGCGCTTGCGGAAGGCCTCCGCTTCGGCATCCTTGCGCTTGCGCTCGGCCTCCTCGGCCTCGGCGCGGTCCCGGGCGGCCTTCTCGTCGGCGACCTTCCGGGCGTTCTCCTGCTCGAGGCGGACGGACTCGAGGCTATCGGCCTGTTCGGCCTTGCCGAGGACCGGACCGATTGGCGTCGCGCTCTCAAGGATGGTGTCCACCTTGGCGGCCCCGTTCCCCTCAGCCTCCGCGACTTCGGCGTGGGCGAGGCGCGATCGTTCCTCCTCGTCCAGCTTGCGCTTCGTCTCGGCCGCGGCGGCCTCCCGGGCTTCCCGATCCCGGCGTTCCTTGGCCTCGGCCTCGGCCGCGATCCGGCGCCGCTCGGCGGCTTCGGCCTCTTCCTTCCGGCGTTTCTCGTCCTCGGCCGCCTGCTGCGCGCGCCGCTCGGCCTCCTCGGCGTCCCGCTGGGCCTTTTCCGCGGCCTCGCGCTGACGCCGGGCCTCGGCCTCGGCACGCTCCCGCGCCAGCTTGGCCTCGCGCTCCTTGCGCGCTTTGTAATCCGCGACGTGTCCGAGCAGCGTCTTTTTGTTGGCGGCCAGCTTCTTGAGCCTCGGGTCGAACAGCTCGCGGACGGCCTCGCCGGGGCGATACCACGCTTCCATGTAGAACGTCTCGCGCCAGCCCTTGAGCAGGTCCTCGCCGTTGTCGCGCAGGGACTCAGCTTCCTTGACGGCCAGTTCCATCGTGGCGTCGTCGGTGATCCCGACGGCGAGCTTGGCCACCGTGCTGTCGGACCGCGCGATGATCCGGTCGATGCTGGGGCCGAGGTCGTTGCGGATGATGTCGATGTCGACGATCTCGGGGACGACGATGCGGGCGAGAGATTGATCGGCGGGCGGGTCGTTCTCCATGTGTTCTCCTTGTGAAGTGGTTACGTCAATATAATGACATATGACATGTCATCTGTCAAGACAGTATTTTCTTGACCGCGTAGACTTGACGATCGCGCGACGTCCCGAGGTAGCCCAGGAAGCGGTTCGCGTCGTGATGGTACTCGACGCCGTTGTACTCGACGAGCTTCGCGCGGGAGCCGTCCTGCTGGACCTCGATCGCGGCGCGCTTGCGCGGCTTGCCGTTCGCCGCGGGCCCCAGCAGCTGGTCGTAGGCGGCCAGCTTGAAGCGCACGACGCGCGACGCCTTGCCCGACTTCCAGTCGAGGACCCACTCGTAGCCGCGCCAGAGGACCACGAGGTCGATCGTTCCGGCGTAGCGGTAGAGGGGATGATAGCGGCGGACCTCGACGCCCAGGATCACGGCGCCGTCGGCCAGCAGGTAGGCGAGGTAGTCCATGCCGCTGCGGCACCAGCCGTGGAGATCCGGGTCGAGCAGGTCCCAGTCGAACGTCAGGCCGCGCGCGGTGCCCGCCAGGACGGCGTGGATCGCCACGCCGCGGCTGCTGTCGGTGTCGTCGTACCACTCGCCGGACTCGAAGCCGAGGTCCTCCATGACCTCGGACACGCCGAGCGGCCGAGTGCCGTCAATGTGGTACTGGTGGGCCTCGTCGCACGAGAGGCCAGGGGTGTCGGTATAAAGCATACGCTCCAAGGTGGTCGAAGGCGCGCCGGGGTTCCACGCCCGGCGCGCCTGTCCTCGCCGTTTAGGCGGCGAGCTGCGTGATCCAGCGGACGACGTTCTTGCCCGACGGCTTCTCGATCCACTTGACGCCGAGGACCCGGTCGTCCTTCTGCGCCGCCTTGGCGGCCTTGAACACGGCCTCCTGGTCGGTGTAGTACTTCACGACCGGGTCGCTGGTGTCCCGGATGATGTAGCAGTCCGGGTTGCCGCCGAAGTCCGTCGTGGCCGCGCCCGACACCTTGAAGCCGCACTCGTTGTCGGCCGGCGTCGACGTCGTCTCGACGACCGAGAACACGTCCTTGGCCGTGGCCTGCTTGGCCGCGACCTTCTTCCAGGCCACCGTCGCCGCCTCGGCCTTCGCGTGTTCGTCGCCGGGCTGCGCGGCGATCCACGCGTCGAACTGCTCGTTGGACACGCCGAGCTTTTCGGCCGCGTCGCGCGCCCACTTGATTTTCTCGGCCGGGAACGGCTGGTCGCCGCTGGGCGTCATCGGGGGCGCCGTGTACGTCTTGGCGGGCGCCGCCGGCTCGGCCGTCGTGTCGACGTACTTCGGCGTGCCGTCGACTCCGATCACGGCCTGGTCGAGCTGGACCGTCTCCTTGATCTTCGTGTCCAGCGGGCCCCACTTCAGCAGCGGGTTCTTGACGGACGTCTTGGCGCTCATCGCGTCCGCGCCCGAGCCCTCGGTGAGGAAGTGTTCCTTGGCCGCCAGCCACTTCTTGACGCTGCCCGCTTTGACGAACTCGGGGTCCTCGGCCCATTTGCCGCTGCCCTTCTGGAAGCTCTTGGAAAAGCGCAGGCCGTGCTCGATGCACTTCTCGGCCGACCAGTAGAACTCCATGGACAGCCCGCTGTTGAGCTCGAACCAGAAGTAATAGCCCTGGACGCGGTCGGACTTCTTCTCGGCCCGGAGCTTCACGAGGCTCTTGTGTTCGTCGTAGTTGAGGAGCTGGCCCTCGTAGACCCGCGCCGCGTTGACGTGCTTGTACTGGCCGGAGCGGTGCGCCAGCTGGATCACGCCGCGGACCATGATCTGCCACTGCGCCACGACCTTGTCGCCGTCCTTATACGGGACGATGCACGACTGGCCGAGGCCCGGCAGGATCGACAGACCGAGCGACGCCGAGATCGCGCACGCCGCGATGATGCTCTCGGGTTCGCAGCCCGCCTCGCGCAGGCCGCTGTTGTAGACCGTCATGATGTTCTGCTGGAAACCGTCGGCGTCCTTGCCGAGCATGCGGGTGAACATTTCCCGCGTGTCCACCTGGCCCAGCAGCTCCGGCAGCGTCTTGCGCTTCGCGGCGACGGCTTTGTCCTTCGGCGCGGCTTCGGTCGTCATGGTGCCCTCCCAGGCCCGTCTACGTCAAATTAGGCCGCCGCGGGCGCTGATGGGGTTCGTCCCCGGTCCCGTCGGCGGTGTCCGTCTTTCTGTTTTTAGGCAGTAGCGTCAAAACGTCCGGGGCAACCGTTGAGGCCCGGCCCTCCATCATCCGTAGCGGTTCTCGGGGGAAGCGTTAGCCGGCCTCATCTTCCCAAAGTCTCCTCCGACCCGGCGACTAATGATCTTTAAATCGACCGCGCAGGTGTGCCGGGCGCACTCTCTCTAGTCGGTCACCTGCGCGGCTCTGTCCCACGAACGCCTGGGACACGGCGGAGTTTAATGTCCTCCGACTTCTCACCAGTCTATTGCGCCCGACTCGGCCTTCACCGGGGATGCCTCCCTGTTGGCTCCGTCGAGCGCTCACCTGTTTCTCGAATCTGTTACGCCTTGATGATCACGCCGACCTCGACGAGCTTCTTGCGCAGCATCGGGCTCGGCGCGGTGTGGCGATTCACGGTGCGGCTGAGCGTCGTCACGGTGACGCTGAACAGGCCGCCCACCGCGACCTGGCCGTCGTTCTTGTTGATGAACTGCTCGAGGCGCTTGGCCTCGGCGGGGGTCAGTTTGGCGGCGGTGCGTTTGGTCATTGGGCCCTCATAGGTACGATGTACGGGAATGATAACATATGCCATGACATATGTCAATATCCGCGTCCGTCCACGAACGTGTCGAAGTAATTGTCGGGCCCGTCGGCTCCGATGGTCATCGGGGGCGGCGGCGCGTGGGCCGCGCACGGCTTGGTCCGGTAGGCCGTCTGGCCCTTCTTGAGCGGGAGGCACAGGAGCGACCGCCGGACCTGAAGCCGACAGCCGCACGGATCGACTGGCTGGCCCTCGAAGTCCTTCCAGGCGCTCTTGCTCATTTCGGCAGCTCGCAGCCTTTCCACGGCAACTCGGCCTTGTCCAGGCGGACTAAGACGATCCCGTTCACAGCCGCTCCACGTAGAACGCTCGATCCGCGGCCGCGCGGCGGCGCAGCCCATAGAGCCACGCCCCGAGCCCCACCAGGGCGCCCACGACGGGATGGGCCAACGTCAGCACGAAGCTGGAGACGCCCGTCAGGATCCCGAGCAAGACGCGCCCGGGGCGTGGCGCCAGGACGACGTCGCCGCGGCGCAGACGCGGCTCCGGCCGGTAGCCGAGGCGCGACACGCGCGGGCCGCGGCCGTACTTCGAGAAATAAGGGGGCGTCATGATCGGACCTCGGCCGTCGGGAGTGTCTTGCGGATCTCGTCGACGATGGCAGGCAGGATGCCGTCGCGCAGCCAGTAGAACTTGTGGCCGCGCGTGAACACGTTGAACTCGTACCACTCGCTCCCCATCCATTTCCGTAGGTCCTCGTCCGCACTGAGGTACAGCCCCTCTACGTTGCCTCCCCATTCGCACGCCTCAAGGCTGTCGTACACGTCGCGGGCCTCCTCCTTCTGGATCGACCGATCCCGGCGCTGCTGGAAAAGTCGCTTCGTGAACGCAGCGCGCGTCGCTGCTCCGTCGAACTCCTCAGGCTTGCCGCCCTCAAATTTGCAGGCCATGTAGTCGTAGGAGCCGTGGCAGACGAACTCCTTGAGCGTACAGTTGCCGCGTCCAGGCGAAGGCCAGGAATAGGTCCAGTCGCCGTAGTCGGACGTGATCGCCACCACGCCCGTCTCCTCGTGCAGGATGATGATGGCCCAGCCGTACTGCTTGTCGAACCGTGTCGAGTAGACCTCGGCATCGGTGCGCCGCACGAACTTCTCGGCCTTCAATTTGTAGAACTCCGGGGGGTTGATGCTCATATATTTGGCTCCGTGATGATGAAGCTGGAACTGAGGATTCCGCGCCAGCAGGCCGCGTCCGCCGCGGCGGCCGCCCGCCCGGCGCGCAGCTCCGCCGCCACCTGGGCGCGGAGCTTCTTTTTCGCCTTGGCCAACGCCTTCGCGGTGCGCGGGCTGTCGTCGGCGTATCTGTCGCCCTTCACGCGGCCCCCGTCGGGCCCAGATCCTGGCAGCCGCGGTTGCGGACGTTGTGGTCAGCGCACGGCTGGCACATGGCGTAGACGACGCGCCCGCGCTCGGACAGAACGAAGCGCGCCGCCGGCGCAGCGCAGGGGATGTAGTACGTGCGCGACTGGGGTGCGGCCTCCTCGCACAGCGGCGACTTCCGTCCGGGGTGCCTGGCGCGCGCTGCGGAGATCAGTTCGCGGATGGCGTCCGCCGCGGCGTTCTGTTCCTTGACGATGGCGTCGAAGACGGGTTTAGGGAGGCTCATCGGGGGCCCGCCGCGAAGCCGTCGAACTGGCCGTTCTTGACCAGCAACTCGTCGACGTCTCCCATCGAGTCCTCGTAGAAGAGGCGGCGGCCGTTGAGGCTCGGCGCCATCACCGTGACGACGTGCTCGGCGTCGTTGGTGATGGTCAGGTGCTGGTGCCACGGCCCCAGGTCCCGGATCGTCATGCTGTCCTTCTCGTTCTTCACGACCTCGAAGTGCGCGTGGTTCATGAGGGCTTGTTCTCCTTGGGGTGCGTCGTGTAGCCCAGGTAGGAGGCGTTCGACTCCTCCCTCAGGATGTCCCAGATGTTGCCGGTGTACTCGACGATCTGGCCGTCGGGGGATTTGATCACGATGGTGAACGTCGGCCGGCCCGTCTTGTCGGTGGTCATGGTCGACCTCCTTGCGCGCAGAACGGCTCGCAGACGCGGACGCGCGCGCTCTTGCCCTGGGTGTTGGTCCGGTAGACCAGCTTCGTGTGGGCCCGGTCCTTCTTGGCCTTGCAGTCGTAACAGGTGCTCTTGGGTGACTTGGCGGTGGCGATGAAGAACACCAAGCCGTAATTCGGGCCGCATCGGTATTGCGCCTTGATGAAGTCGCCTTTCTTTACCGTCTCGTCCACGGCGACGACGGGCCCTTTGTTCGTCTGGACCTCCCGGCCGAACCGCGTCCCGCGGCCGTCGTCGAGAACTTCGGCGACCATCACCTTATGTAAATGTTCGCAGTGCATGTTAGCGGACCTCTCGCAGGACGATGTGGCCGTTGACGACGATGTCGGTCATGCCGTTGTCGAACGCGACCAGGTAGTGCGTCGTGCCGTACTCGCTCCGCGCGACCTTCTTGACGGTGCCCTTCTCGCCGACGCCGCGCGTGACGGTCCATCCGACCTGCTTGACCTCGATCGCCATTTCGACGCGCTGTCCTTCATGGAACGCGGTGGCCATGTTATTTGTCCTCCCGCGTGACCATCTGCTCGGGCTTGAACGCCTTCACGCCGAAGAACTTCCGCGCGCAGTCCTCGCCGATCCACATGCCGTGGATCTCGCCCTTGGCGTCCTTGCCGTTGACCGGGACGAAGCGACCGGACGGGATCTCCTTGGCGCACAGAGCGCAGTGGCGGCCGCCGCCGAAGCGGCTGTCGAACTTCGTGCCCTTGGCCCACAGCACGGTGCCGACCCAGCGCAGAACCTCGCGCTCGGCCTTGACCAGGCCGTTGGCGGTGCGATAGTTGGAGCGGTGGCCGTTGCCGTCGTCCGCATAGAAGCAGTCCTGGTCATCGCTGTAAGCCTGGCGGCCGCACTTCGTCCAGCTGACCTCGGGGCACGTCGGGCAGGTCACGTCGATGCCGCCCTTCTCCTTGGCGATGCGCTCGATGCCGTAGGGATATTTCTCGCCGAGGAACTTCTGCGCCGCGTCGTTGGTGCCGACGACCTTGTCGCCGAACTTCCAGACGTGACCGTTGCCGCGGCAGGTGGGACACCGGACCCACACGGTCATGCGCACTCGTTTTTCTTCCCACTTGATCGGGGTCAGGCCCCAATCCTTCGCCTGCGTGCCCATGCGTTCGATCGTCTCGAGTCCCTTCGCGCTGTGGTTCGTGGTCGTCATTCTAGTAGCCTCTCTAGTGCGTCGTGTACTTCTATCCATATAATAACAGATGACATGTCATCTGTCAAGTGCTATTTTTGGCAAAAGACCGCCGCCCGGAAGGAGGGGACCGGGCGGCGGCGGATCGGCTCGACGGGGCGTCTACGCGGTAGGAGGCCAGCCCTCGAGGCGGACGTAGATGTGACAGCCGCAGGTGCCCCGCCACCAGACGGATGGGCTGACGGCGCCCTGGCTAGCGATGGCCCAGTCCTTCCCCGGAGTCCTGTGCCCGGTGAGGCGGCAGACCGAGCCGTGCTGGCAGGCGATCAGGACGGCGCCGCCCAGGATCCGCCACGTCTCCGGCGCGCGGCCGGCGAGGAACTGGTCGTCCGACACCGTGCCGGGCGCGGGCGCGTAGACCTTGTGCTCGACGCCGCTCATTGGCAGACCCAGCCGTACCAGAGGCGGCCGCCCTGGGTCTCGAGGACCTGGTTGGAGAAGGTCGCGCGCGCGCGGACCCAGTAGAGGCCCCAGCCGCCGCCGAGCCCGTTGCCCAGCGCGGCGCCGACTTGGCCGTCCGTGCCGTTGGTCACGAAGGCGGCGGGGACGACCTGGCGCTCGCCGCCGGGCCACGTGAGGAGCAGCTCGACGCCCGTGGCGGCCGCGAGGTTGAGGACGTTGCCGTCCGCGTCCAGCACCTGGACCTGGAGCTGGAAGCCCACGTTCCCGCCGTCCAGGTGGCGCTCCTGCGGCGCGTCGGGGAACTGCTGGGGCAGCCCCGCGCACTGCAGCGCGAACGCGACGGTCAGGACAGGCGGCGGCGCGGCCCCGAGGAAGATCGAGGTCGGGCCGCCGTACAAGCCGAGGCGCGTCTGGGGCGTGGGCATGATGGCCTCTACACGATGAGGAAGGTGTCCGCCACGGTGGGCGCGCCCACCAGCGGCCCGACGCCGATGACGCCGGTGCTGCCGTTGTAAGACAGGATCGGGACCGCGGCCTTGGCCAGGGTGCCCGTCAGGAAGATGAGCGTGCGGCCCACGAGCAGGTTGTTCGTGTAGCCCGTCACGTTGGTCGGGAACGCCGTGTTCGTGATCGTCCCGGCGGCCACGGTGCCCTGGATCTCCGTGCCGACCGCCGCGGCGAGGTTCTGCGGCGCGACGGCCGGGTCCGCGTCGATCGCGGCCACGTTCTCGCCCTCGCCGTGCAGGAGGTTGAACGGCGGCGCGTCGCCGATAGCCGGGGAGCCCCCGGCCTGGCTGTAGAAAACGTCCGAGACGAGGGCTCCCGCGACGCCCGCCGGGCGCGCGGCCCAGTAGTAGCCGCTCCCCGCGGCCTCGGTCAGCGCGACGGCGTAGTCGGCCCAGTGGGCGGCGTTGAACGCCTCCCAGGCGGGCGTGCCGCTCGTGTTCCACCACTCGCCGGTCAGGCGGTTGATCTGGGCGGCGTAGACGGTCAGTCCGGTGGCGTTCACGCACTCGATGATCGGGTTGCTCATGGTCAGGGCTCCTTGTGGGGTTGTGCGCCGGCGGCGCCCCGCATGTCGGCGAGGTGCGTGTGGAACAGGTCCAGCAGTTCGTCCTGGCACCTGGACGGGCTCAGGTTGGCCACGACGGTGTCCGACAGCAAGAACTGGGCGCTGCAGGAGCAGGTGGCCGTGGTGACTTTGAGGTCCACCAGCACATGCTCCTGGGCCGGGGCGACGGCCTTGGCGCCCTTCTTGCGCTTCACGGCTTGGGGCCCGCCTTCAGCTGCTGGTGGATCTGCATCTGCTGGGTGTGCAGGCCGAGGACGACCAGGCCCGCCAGGATCAGGCCGACGTTCGGGTCGCCCTTGAAGTTGCGGGCGAGCTCCACGAGGGCGGCCGCGCTGGTCGCGTGGCTGACCTCGAGCAGGAGGCCGCCGACGCCCGTCAGCACGGAGCCGACGCCGCCGATCTTCGGCAGCCAGACGGCGAACTTGTCCCAGAGGCCGGTCAGCGACGCGTACAGGTTGATCAACGGGTCCATGGTCTCCTCCTACGGGGTAAGGCTGCCCCGGACGGCTTCCCAGGGGAAGGCCGAGCCGGGGTCCGTCTTGCGGCCGACGGGCAGGGCCACGTCGGCGTGGCCGATGATGTCCGCGGCGCCGATCCGGTAGTCCAGTTGCATCGGGCGCAGCAGCGACAAGAGGGCGGCGATTTGGTCGTCGGGGTAAGGATCCTCCCCGTCGTTGAGGTTGACCAGCTCGATGCCCACGGAGAAGCGGTTGACGTCCTCGACGCCGCGCCAGATGGAGACGCCGGCGTGCCAGGCGCGCAGGCTCTCGTGAACGAGGTGGAAGATCACGCCCGTCTTGCTGATGAGCCAATGCGCGCTGGCCTTGGAGGCCGGGTCGCACAGCCACGCGAGCGGGCTCTCGACGTTGTCGGTCTCGGTCGCGTGGACGACGACGGCCGTGATCGCGTCGGGGCGCGCGCTGTAGTTGGGGCTCGGGTGCCAGGTGCTGTCGGGGCGCGGGGTCAAGGTTCCTCCCTCCGGCGACCCAATTCTAGAAGTTGCGCGTTGAGGACGCCGACGATGGCCTGAGCGTCTCCGCGAGTCGCCGCCCGAGCAAAGAAAGTAACCGAGCCCGCCTCCGTCTCCGTGGGTGTCGGCCCACCGCTATCGCGCTTAAAAATATCCTCATCCAGGGCATCGTACTGGTAGATCACGAGCCCCCCTTGTGCAGGTCGGCGCGCAGCGCGCCGATCGCGGCCTCGAGGCGGTCGCCCAGGACCTTGATGTCGGCGCGGAACTCCTCGCGCAGGCGGTCCTGGTCGACGCGGCGGACGGCGTTGATCCGCAGGTCGTCCAGGTACTCCCAGGCCTTGCGCTGGCTGGCCTCGAGGCGGTCCAGGTCGTCCTGCTTCTGCTTCATCTCGAGGTCGTGTTCCCGGCGGCTGTTGTTCGTCGCCCAGGTCAGCACGCCGGACGCGATGATGGACACGGAGCCCGTGACGGCTCCGACCAGGCCGACGGCGGCTTCGGGGGGCAGACCCAGCATGGTCAGCGCCTCACCGCCGCGACGGGCGAGCCGCCGAACAAGAGGGACGGCCCGATGAAGTAGCCGACCGGGTGGCGGCCGAGCGCCTTCCAGGTGTCGGAGAATCGGCCGTCCTCCTCGAGGTTGAGGTTGGCCAGGACGCCGGCCGACAGCGCGGCGCAGGCGGTCGCCGACGCGGAGCAGTTGAAGAAGCCCTCGACGCGGGTCTTGGCCGGGGCCGAGAACAGGCCGACGGCGCCCTCGAAGCCCATGATCAGCTGGGGCCCGACGTCCAGCACGGAGCCCAGGGCCAGGTTCGTGTTGCCGCCGCCGGCGCCGCCGCCCACCACGAGCGGGGCGAAGGACGGGCGATACCACGGGTCGGAGGCCGCGGCGTTGCGGAAGAACACGGGCAGGAGCGTGACCTGGCCGACGCCCTTGTTCGTTTTCATGGCGCCGGTGAACAGCTCGCCTTGGACGTGGGAGGGGGACAGCGAGACGTGCTGGAAGTACTGCGCGCGGGCCACGAGCGGGGAGGCGAGCAGGAACAGCGCGGCGGCCAGGATCCGGCGGATCTTCGTCATGGTGATCTCCTCGTTCAGTTGGTCACGGCGGCCAAGTCCTGCTGGAGCTGGGCCAGGTTGAAGCCGGCCGGCGTCTGGCCCTTCCCGTCCAGGAAGTCCGGGCTCAGGACGGCGTACGCCTCGTCGACGTAGCGGTCCCAGAAGGCCCACGTCACGCGCTTCAGGGCGCCCCACGTGACGATGTAGAGGCCGTCGGCGTCGTAGGCCGCCACGCTTACCGCGTGGCCGCCCCAGGAGCCGGGCGCGGCGTCCGGGCCGTCGCCGGCCACGTCCCAGGTGTCCTGCGCCTGCGCGGAGCGCGGGAGCGCCACGCCAAGGTAGAGGCCGCCGAACAGGTACGCGCCGGCGCGGACGTGCGCGCGGTCGCGCGGGTCCACGGCCGCGTAGGCGCCGATCTTGTGCCCGGCGATGCCCGCCGCGCGCCAGAAGTTCAGCACGTCGAGCTCGACCGCGCCGCGGTCGGTGCTGGGGTCGGCGGGGTTGTAGCCCGTGATCGCCGAGTAGGCCGCGACGATGTCCGCGTCCGCCGGCGTCACGGCGCTCCCCACGGAGCCCGTCCACTGCTGGATCAGGTGGCCGGCCGCGGCGCAGGTGCAGTCGCCGAGGCGGTCGTTCGCCAGCATCCCCCACGCGCCGCTCGGGACCGCGCGCGAGTAGTCCGCGGCCGCCGGGATCTCCGGCAGCTCGGCGGGCAGGTACGCCGCCAGGCGCAGGGTGCGCGGGTCGAGCCGCGGCGCGGCCTTGCCCAGCTTCACGGCGTTGTGATCGATCATGGTTCTCCTAGGGCAAAATAAGCGGCGTGGAGGTCAGCGTGCCGCCGCCTCCGGTGCAGAGAGTCGGCGCGGCGCCGCTCGACCCGTAGTAGAGCGCGCCGTCCTGCGTGCCGCCGGCGCAACGGACCACGCGCGTCCCGGTCGTCGTTCCGACCAGAACGTCGCCTCCGCCGGCGTTCAGCGCCAAAGGTTCGGCGGCCACTCCGTTCTTGGCCGCCTGAAGGTGCGCGATGTAGTTCACTTCGTCCACGCCGATGCGGAGCCCCATCGGCGTCGTCGCCGCCTTGACGAGAATGGCGGCCGCGGAATCGGCCGCAAGAGGTCCAGAACCGCTATCGTGGCTGGACACGAAGACGGCAACGGGGTCGATGGTTCCAATCCCCATGCTGCCTTGCACGATCATTCCGTTCGCCGGCGGGTCCGTCGTGACGAAGGTCTTGCCGACGGTCATGCCGCCGTTCCCGCTGAAGCGCGCCATCTTCGTCTTCGCTCCCCCGGTCGTCGGACCCGTGTACACGACCCAGTCGCCGTAGACGGAGTCGTTGCCGTCCTCCTCGAACTGAAGCGCACCGTTCAGCGTGCCCACGCTGTTGCGCAGGCGCGCCACGATGTTGACGTGCGTCGGGTTGGAGGCATCCGGGTCGTCGTTGATGAGGGACAGCGCGGTGTAGTCCACGGTGGTCGCGGTCGGGGACGACGTGATCGTGCCGCGCGCGTCGATCGCGGTCGTAGGGTTGTTGTTGTTGACGCCCAAGAATCCGCTGGAGTTGACCGCGACGCCTTGGTCCGCGTTGCCGTATCGGTTCATGTAGATGGCGCCGGCTGCGTTGTCGTATCCGACGTAAGCGCGCCCGACGGCGCTCTGCTTGAATTGGATCTGCGGGCTTCCCGCCGCGGTTCCGTCGAGCTCAATCGCGCCCCCGGCCGCGGTGTTGGCGAAGCGCGCGACGGGGTTCACGGAGGACTGGACGTCCAGAGGGTCGGCCGGGTGCGTCAGACCGATGCCGACGTATCCCGCGTCTGTGATCACGGTGTTCGCGCCGTCCAGGTTCGTGAACCAGTAGCCGCCGTAGCCGAGCTGCGACCCGTAGAACTTCAGGAAGCCGAGCGTGTCCGTCCCGCTCGTCGTGCGGCCCATGCCGTAGTAGTAGGCCGAGTTCCCGAGGCGCATTTGCTCGCCGTCTGCAGCGGTCTGAACGTCGAGAAGTTCCTCGACCTTTAGCTCCGAATCGTTGATGAGGACGCGCTCGACTCCTCCCGTCAAACCGCGGATGGCGTCCGTCGGAGAGCCGTAGAACCACCAGCCGGCGTCTTGCGTGGTGGACATCTTCGACCCGATGCCGACGCCGTCGGGCGTGTTGATGTTGCCGACCATCGTGCCGCCCGCCAGCGGCAGGTAGACCCCGACGATGCTCCCCGTGCTGGGGATGCCCGTCAGGTGCGACCCGTCGCCGAAGAACGCCGAGGCGTTCACGCTCGACGCGCTGGTGACGTAGCCGCTCGACCCCGTCAGGCCCAGCGGCGCGCCGACGAGCGTCCAGCTGGAGAAGCTGGTCTGCGCGTGGCTCCAGGCGTTGTCCACGTTCGAGAAGGCGGTCCACGTCGAGACGCCGGGGATGTCGAACTGCGTGGCGCTCGTGAGCCGGCCGTCGGTGCCGACCGTGACCTGCGCGGACTTGCTCGGGCCGCCGTAGGTGCCCGCGGCCACGCCCGTGACCGTGATCGACGACGCCGGCACGCTGTTCGGGAGCGTCCCGGCCTGGAGGTTCGCCAGCGGCACGACGACGCCGGAGGGGAAGGTGCCCGCGGTGACGGAGGACGCGCCCACGAAGATCGGGAGCTGGGTCGCGCTGGTCAGGCGGCCGTCGGTCCCCACCGTGATCTGGGGCGCGTAGGTGCCGCTGCCGTAGGTCCCGGCCGTGACGCCGGTCACGGTGATCGAGGAGGCGGCGTAGCTGGTGGGCCAAGTGCCCGTGGCGATCTGCGACTGGAGGATGGTGCCGGTGTAGTAGGTGGCGGTCGCGCGCAGGATCCCGTAGACGGACGAGCCGTTCACGTAGGCGATCGAGTTCGACGAGACTGCGATGGACGTCGGCAAGCTGCTCCCGGTCAGGCGCGCGACGGGGATGTTGTAGAGGTTGGTGCCGCTGACGGCGGGCGAGGAGACCCAGACCGGCGCGCCGCCGGGGGTGCCCTGCAGCAGCTGCTGGGGGATGCCGGGCGAGTCGAGCGTGTCCATGTGCCCGGTGCTGTCGAAGTAGGGGAGGCTCCCCGCGGCCACGGCCGCGAAGTTTTGGCCCGTGCCGCCGTACTGGACGGGGACCGGCGTGCCGTTCCAGGTGCCGGAGCTGATGTGGCCGACGCCCGTGATGCCCTGGTAGTTCCCCGCGACGACGGCCGCGGGCACGGTCCCGGAGGTCAGCTCGGAGGCATTGAGATCGGTCAGCGCCGCCCCGTTGCCGGTCAGGTTGGCGATCGTGACGTTGGTCAGGTAGGCCCAGGTGATCGTGGCCGTGCTGGCCGTGAAGGCCCCGCGGATGGTCGCGGTGCCGATGTTGATCTGGGCATTCTGCGGGGTCGCGCTGTTCTGGATGCAGGTCGGGCAGTACTGGGCGCGCGCGCGCAGCGCCGCGCCGGCCACGAGGGCCAGCGCCAGCGCCGCGACCTGCAGCCACCGCCGGGGCGCCGACGAGCCGGGGAGGTTCGGCCCGTCAGCGCCCCCGTCCAGGGGGCTCATGCTACTGCCCCTGCGCGTTCACCTGCAGGGTCAGGGCGCCCGCGTCCGGCGCCGTGACGTTGACGCCGAGGTAGCGGAACGGCAGCGCACCGAAGCTCCACACGGAGGTGCCCGGCGTGGAGTAGGTCACGCTCGAGACGCCCGCGAGGTCGGTCCAGGGGCCGCTGGCGCTGTTGGAGACGCTCCAGGAGAAGCCCGCGCTCCCGGTGTCGAACGGCAGGGGCGTGAGGCTGTAGGTCTTCGCCGCGGTCAGCGTGCTCGAGGACGCCAGCGGGATCAGGACGGCGTTGACCGCGTTGGCCGAGGACGTGGCGAGGCCGAGCAGGTTGGCGTCGGCCGCGAGGACGTAGTAGGTCGTCTGGTTCGTGAGGCCGGAGATCGCCGGGGAGCCGACGCCCGTGCTGTAGAGGACCGGGAGGCCCGTCACGAAGCCGTTGGAAGGCGCCGAGAGGAAGCTGGCGTTCAGGGTCCAGGACGGCGTCACGCCCCCGTACAGAGCCGGGCCGAAGACGGACACGGCGGCGCTGTTCGAGGTCGCCAACGGGAGGTTGTAGGTGGACCCGGCGCTCTTGCTCTGCAGCGCCACGATCCCCGCGGTCGCGCCGCTGCCGGCCGTGGCGGTCACGAAGGTGTTCAGCGGGGCCTTCGCGTTGATCGCGGTGGCTAGGTTCGAGGCCGAGGTCGCGGAGTCGACGCCCACGGTGAAGTTGGTGTTCGCCTTGAACGGCGTCCCGTTGACCGTGACGACGGCCGAGTCGCGCCCGCCGAGGAAGGTCGCGCTCGACACCGTCAGCGTGGTCGTGTTGTTGGTCACGACGCTGATGGCGTTGTAGAGGCCGCCGACCGGCGCCGTCGCGTAGACGACCGCGCCGGAAGCGATGAACTGGACGCCGCCGAGGCACGAGCTGTTGTTCGTGAGCGCCTCGGCCAGGTTGATGGCCGCCGAGGAGACGTTCGGCCCGTAGACCCAGTCGCGGTTGACGCGCACGACGACCGCGCCGGGCGGGATCGGGCAGGACATGGAGACGAAGTCGCCGAGCGCGCCGGACGTGGACTTGACCACGATGGACTCGGTCGCGGCCGCGGTCGACAGCTTCGTGTTGTCGGCGATCGTGATGCTGCCCGTCGAGACCTGGCCGGTCGTGAACGTCGCGGCCGAGAAGGTGGGGGTCGAGTAGTCCACGACGGCGCTCAGGCTCTGCACGCCGCCGCCGAGGCTGATCGGGACCACCTGCGAGACGGCGTAGGTGCCGCTGACGACGGTGCCGCCCAGGAAGGCGTAGGCGACGCGCGCGCCGACCGCGAGCGCGGAGAGCAGCGCGGCGGTGAGCGCCAGAGATTTCAGCTTCATGTGGTAGTCCCCCTCAAAAAAAAGGCCCCGGCATATGCGTTGCCGGGGTCCCTTCACGGATGCCCGTTGTCCCTGCGCCCTGCGTCCGGTCTATTATAACAGGATTGGCCCGAATTTCCATAGCCCGTCAGTAATAATACTCGTCCACGATGATGAGGCCGCTGCCGCCGTTGCCGCCGTAGTACGACGCGCCGCCCGCGCTCGTCGCGCCCGCGCCGCCCGCCCCGACGGAGTAGGAGTACGACGCGGCGGGGGAGACGATCGTCTTCTCCGCGTAGGCGCCCGCGCCGCCGCCGCCTGGGTAGGCCCAGCCGAGGCCGTAGTAGTTCTCGTTGAAATACGCGCCCGTGCCTCCGGCGCCGGTGTTTGCCGGAGCGCTCGCTCCGGGCAGTATGTAGGCCAGCGAGCCGTTGAAGTCCACGGCCGGGACGCACGCGAAGCGCGACGCGCCGCCGCGGCCGTTCTTGTTCACGGTCGGGTAGTCGTTGATGCCCGTGCCGCCCACGCCGCCCGGGATGTTCACGTCGCCGCCGGTGGCGACGCCTCCCGCCCCTCCGACGCCGACCCCGGGGGGAGTGCTCTGTCCGTTCTGCGAGCCCTGGCCGCCCGCGCCGCCGCCGCAGCTGATGCTGCCGAAAGTCGTCGCGCCGCCTGCCGTGCCGTAGCGGACCGTGTTGTCCGCGCTCCCGCCGCCGCCGCCGCCGCCGACAGCCCGCACGCGGATCTGCGTACAGCCCGTCGGGGGCACGTAGGTGCCGGACCCCGTGGTCAGGACGGTGCGCGTCGGGCTCTTGGCCTGGTGCGCGTTGGGGAAGGCGGTCCGCTGCCAGAAGGCGTTGGACGCTCCGGCGGGCGGCGTGTTGTTCAGGTTCGAGTCGACCAGGGAGATATAGATGCTCCCGCCGTATTGGACGACCGAGTGCAGGTAGTACGTCGTCGTGCTGTTCCACTCGCCGAAACCGTTCTGGAGCAAGTAGGCCAGCTGGTAGAAGATGACGTAGTCGACGGCGTTGCGGTCCTGGTAGTACGGGGCGAAGACGCCCTGGTACTGCGCCACGGTCCAGCCGAGCGACCAGGACGCGGTCTGCAGGTCGTCGGGGTCGGTGCTGTAGACGAGCGCCCCGCCGACCTCCTTGGCGGCGAACTCGCTGATGCCGGTCGCGCCGGCGCTGACGCCGAACAGCTGCGCGGTGACGCGGGTGATCTTCGCCATGGGCTAGTAGTAGTACTCCACGATGATGATGAGGCCGGAGCCGCCGCCGTAGGTGCCGGATCCTCCCGCGCCGATCGCGTAGCTGGTCGCGGTCGGAGAGGCGACCGACCCCTCGACGTAGCCGCCCGCGCCGCCGCCCCCGCCGCCCGAGCCCGAGTTCGCCGCGGCCGCGACGGTCTTGCTGCCCGCGCCGCCGAAGGGCGACGAGCCACCGTCGGTGCCGCCGACCGCGCCGACGAGGTTGACCGAGCCGCCGCTGGCCGAGCCGCCCGCGCCGCCCGTGTAACCGCTGGCCGCGCCGCCGCCTCCGGCCGTGAAGCCGCCGAACGTCGTGTCGCCGCCCGCGCCGCCGCTGCCGCCGCCGCCGCCGACCATGCGCACGCCGATCGCCACGCAGCCCGTCGGCGGAGTATACGTGCCCGAGCCGGACGTCAGCACGGTCGTCGTCGGCTGCGCGCTCATGTTGCGCCAGTCGCTCGTGTGCGTGTCGGGCTGGTTGCCGGTGTTGTTGTCCGTCAGGGAAATGTAGAACAGACCGCTGTACTGGACGACGGAGCCGATATAGTAGGTCGTGGCCGCGTCGTACTCCGCGAGCCCCTGCTGGAGCAGGTAGGCGATCTGGTACGTCGCCACGAGATCCACGCCGTTGCGGTCTTGCTTGTACTCGGAGTTGTTCGTCGCGTTGAGCGCGGGGCCCCAGCCGTCGGCCCACCACGAGCCGCCGCCGCCGCTCATGATGACGGCAGGGTCCACGGTGTAGTTCGGCGTGCCGCTCAGGACCTTGGAGCCGAACTGCTCGACCTGGTTCGAGCCGGAGGAGAGCCCTCCGCAGAAGATGCTCGCCGTCTTCCTGATGATCTTGGCCATAGTGTTTTATCCTGGAACGACGACGATGTCCACGCCGGCGGGGTGTGGGAAGGCTCCGATGTGGTTGACGATGCCGAAGAGCGTGCCCGGGTCGCTGGAGCTCTGCGTATAGGTGAGCTGCATGGGCGCCGTCTCCTCGACGGTGACGTAGGTCCCGAAAAATTCGTAGAGGATCGCGTCGATGACCTCGACGGTGTAGTCCGCGTGGTTGACGGCGGCCAGGTACTGGATGAGCTGGATCATCTGCGCGTCGGAGAGCGTGTAGCCGCTGCCCTCGACCTGGTTGGTGCTGAGCCAGTAGTCTGTCGGCGGCGTGGCGGCCACCGCATCGCCGTAGCCTCCGGTCAGCGGGTTGTAGGAGCCGGTGGTGTCCTGCTGGCCGAAGTAGGTCAGGGTCGGGTCATAGGTCGGAAGCACGCGCTGCGCGCCGACGAACTGGCCCAGGATGTCGAGCTGGTCTCCCACGGCGACGGCCTGCCCGTAGATGCTGGTCAGCGCGAAGCCATCGAGGACCTGGCCGACGATCTGCGAGGCGATCGCGGTCGTGGCCAGCAGGTCGATGGTGTCCTGCGCCTTGGGCGTGGCGGGCCCGCTCCACTGGATCGGGAGCAGCTTGACGTAGGTGGCGACGAGTTCGGCGTCGGTCATGGGTCAGGTCGAGATCACGATGTTGCCCGCGATGACGGAGAAGTAGTTCTGCAGGTCCGTGGGCGCCACCTGCTGGTCGCTCGGAGACGCCACGGTGCCGACGAAGATGTTCGTCAGGTAGCCGTTGGGAGCGATCAAGTTCATGGCCGCGATGATCTGTCCGACGAAGGCGCTCTGGTTGAGCTTGTAAGTCAGTGCCGCGGCCAACGCGTCCGCCAGCACCGTGGTGTTGAAGGTGTCCACGCCGTTGATCGGGTTGATCGTGAAGGAGATATAGAGGTCTTCGGCGGCGGCCGTGAACCACCAGGCCGTGAAGACGTTCCCGGCCGGGCGCGTGATGCTGTAGCTCTTGAGCGTGCTGCCGGAGGGCGTGACCGGAGTCACCGTCAGCGTCACGCCGGCAGCCGTGGCGGTGGTGGCGTGGCTGAGGGTGATGCTCGTGGGGGAGTCGATCGAGTCGATGGTCGAGCCCGCGAAGATCCCGGCGCCGCTGACGGCCTGGCCGACCGCCATGTTCTCCACGTCGGACGCCGGGAGGTTATCGACGGTGGTATTCGTGTGGGTGTCGCCCGTGGTCGTGAACTCCCGCGTCTGCTGACAGCCCATGCCCTTCTTGGCGTAGATGACCTGCGCGACGTCGGCGTCGGCGACGCTGCCCTGGTTGACGACCGTCATGATGCCCGTCGAGAACACTCCGTCGACGATGCCGCCGGTGTCGTTCTCCGGCACGTAGGCGTCCAGGATCCCGGGCACGTTGAGGAGTGCGGCGCGCAAGGCGTCCGCCGGGCCGACCGCGGCGAGCTGGAAGCTCTGGGCCATGCGCACGCGGAACGCGGAGTCCGTCTCCTCGTTTGTCCCCAGCACGTCGCTGGAGGTGGACGGATTGTTGACGCTCGTCACGCCCAGCAGGGGCGTCAGGATGGCGGTGATCGTGTTCGCCGACGTGAGGATCTGGCCGATGTCCACGGCGGCGAACGTGAGCGTCGCGCTGCCCGCCCCGCTGAAGACGTGACTGGCCACGAGCTGGTACTGGTTCCCGGCCTCGTCGGCGACGGTGAAGACGGTGGCCGAGGGGTTGCTGACGAGGACGTCCTGGCCCGGCAGCGTGACCGCCTGCGAGACGGTCACGAGGACCTGCGCCTGGGTGTAGGTGCCGGCCTGGCGAATCAGGCCCAGCAACTGGCCCATGTTGTCGAGCTGGACCCCGTAGGCGTTGATGAGGTTGAACATGTTGTAGACGGACTGGAGCAGCTCGAGGTTGTCCTCGAGCGCCGTCGCGTAGATGTTCATCATCTGCCCGTCGGGGGTGTTCGGGCCGAGGTTGATGTCGGCGCCGTAGATCGACGTGTAGCCGGTGGTGAGCTCCGCCACGATGTCGGGCTGCTGTTGGATCGTCAGACCACCGGCCGTCAGGGAGTTGATCGCCATGTCGTTAGGTTCCTCGGAGTGGGGTCGGGATCAGCAGCGACGCGGGCTGGTCCGGCGGCACGAAGATCGTGGCGATCTCGCACGAGATCGACTCCACGCGCGTGGCGCCGGTGAACTGCCCGGAGATCGACAAGACGCCGACGACGCCGTAGCAGCCCGCGATGATCTGCTTGATTTCCTGCACCAGGTTGTTCTGCTGACCGACGTCGAGGCGGTTGTACCAGTCGACGCCGAAGGCCAGGTCGTAGTAGCAGTCGCCGACCCAGCTCTGCACGGTCGTCACGATGTTCTGCTCGATGGCGGCCTCGCCCCGCAGATAATTCTGCTGGCCGCTCCCGTAGGTCCAGTCGCCGGTGGAGTCGAGCGCTCGGGTGATCATGGGCTTAGTATAGCAGCGCTCCCAGGGCCGTCGTCACGGCCGCGATGGCCGTCGCGTTCGCCGCGGCCGCGGCCTGCGGCGTGCCCGCCGTGATGCTGGCCGACGTCATCGCGGCGATCGCGGCGTTCAGTGTGTTGAGCGCGGTCACGAGGTTGTTCAACGTGGTCAGCAGGCTGCCGCCCGCGTTCTGGATGGTGATCTTCCCGCCGGAGAGACCGACCTTGGTCGTGCCCGCCTTGTCGATCAGGCGCGCCTCGCTCGAGGACGGCGCCGGGCTGAGTGGGCTGGCCAGGGCGTTGAGGCCGACGATGGCGATCGCGTCCGAGAGGGCGTGCAGACGGCCGTCCGCGGGCGGCATGACGCCCCCGGCCGTGTACCAGTTGTCGATGTTCCGGTCCGCGAACAAGACGAGCGCCGTGTCGCCGACTTCGATCGGAAACTGCAGCGAGTAGCCGCCGCCCTGGGGCGTGACGACGGGGCAGTCCGTCAACACCGGCACGTTCTGGTAGGCGCCGCTGCGCAGCTGCTGCTGGAAGACGACCTGCACGGAGGCCGTCATCGTGGTGTAGTCGATCGCCTGGATCGTGCCGATCTTGACGCAGTTCAGCTCGATCTTCAGCTTGCGGCCGAAGACCTGGAACAGGTCCTCGAGCTTCGGCTCGACGACCGTCAGCCCGGACCCGAGGACAGCGCCCATTAGGTGCCCCCCTGCGGCGTGGTCGGCGTGGCCGGGTTCCACAGCGTCGGCGTCGTGGTGCAGTCGCCCTCGACGCCGTCGGAAATGATGCCCCGGTGCGAGAGGCCCTGCAGCACGTAGCTGCCGTTGTTCTCGGGCTCCTCGCTGACGAGACTGAGGTTTTGGCCGACCAGCAGCCGCGGCTCGAAGACCATGTCGAAGGCGACGCGGAACTGCTGCTTGATGGGCGTGTTCAGCAGGCCGTACTGGGTGCTGACATGGTTGAGGCCGGCGGTGAGTCCCGGGACCGCTTGGCCCTTCGGCACCATGTAGAGGACGCCCAAGTCGATGAAGACGTCGGCCTGCGCGTAGTTCGCCAGCTCGCAGAGGATGTCCCACGGCTTGCCGGAGTAGGCGGCCCCGCGGGACACGTTCGCGGTGATCCGCGGGGAGATATAGACGGCGCGCAGATTCGCCATGGACTTGGCGATCTGGGTGACGCGTTGGTTGAAGGTGACGCCCTTCGAGAACGGCACGTTGATGTAGGCGTTCGCCTGGTCGTAGCCGCCGTCCCAGCCCGTCATGGTCGTGACCCAGGAAGGGCCGACGCGCGTCGAGTAGGCCTGGAACAGCTGCCCGCGCGCGATCGTGGGGAACGCCTGCGGGGTCTGCGGGCCGTAGCCGGACTGCCAGGAGGCGTAGCCGGCGTT
Organism: Elusimicrobiota bacterium; assembly: GCA_028714015.1. Classification (GTDB taxonomy): domain Bacteria; phylum Elusimicrobiota; class Elusimicrobia; order UBA1565; family UBA9628; genus GWA2-66-18. The sequence goes on from JAQTNG010000001.1 coordinate 27,825, forward strand.
CACTATGATGGGCCGCGGCGTCGCCAGCCAGTTGTTCTGGTCGAGGTAGAGGTCGCTGCGCGCCTGCACGCCCAGGTTGTAGACCTTGAAGGTGAACCGCGAGACGCTCTGGAAGATGGCGCGCTCGACGTCGAGCTCCAGGGTGAGCGGGGACGTGATCGTCCACAGGCGCGTGGCGCCCTGGACCTGCATCCAGAACTGGCGCAGCCACTTGGCCTGGGGGACCGGGAGGGCCGCGGTCGCCGGAGGCATTAAGCCCCCCCCGCGGCCAGCCGGGCGGCCGCCAGCACGTTCTGGAAGACCTGCGCCTCAACGGTCAGCACGTCGGTCTCGTCGAGGATGTAGAGGGTCGCGTAGCCGTTGATGAAGTCCTGCACGCCGACCGGATCCTGGCCGTTGAGCGTCACGCAGGCGAAGCCGAACGGCACGAGGTTCTGCCAGGGGCGTAGCAGGTTCGGGTAGGTCACGAGGCCGTCGCCCAGCGGGCCGCCTTGGGGCAGCGCGGGGTGGAGGAAGTCGAAGAACCAGCGCGGCGTCGACGCGCGGTAGTAGAGGTTGAGCGTGCCCGTCGAGCCGTCCGGCATCTGCAGGGTCGTGGTCTGGAAGGCCGCGTCGGACAGCTGGTTGATGGCGTACATGTTACTGGAACGCTCCGGTCACAGCCGAGACGGGCATCGGCGCGCCCTGCGCGGTGCCGACGACGCTGGTCGGCTGGTTCTGCAGGCCGGCGCGGCCCTGCGAGTTGGCCTTGACGGCCTGAGGCGTCAGCGCCGAGGCCACGGGGATCGTGCGGATCTGCTTGACGCTGACCGTGAACTCGCTCTTGCTGGTCGTGTCGCCGCTCTGGTGCGCGCGGATGTTCGTGATCATCACGTTCTGGACCTGGACCCAGGGCATCATGAGCGTAAACGTTTGCCGCGAGAGGGCGGCCGACATGAGCGTGGCCAGGGCGTTCTGCTGGCGCGTGGCGCCCGCGGGCTTGAACATGTTGAGGATGTTCTGCGCCTGCTGGGCGTACTGCGAGATTTCCTGCACGTAGTTCTGGCCCGTGCTGATGGCGCCCGTCACCTTGCCCGCGATCGCCTGGACGGTCCCCGGGGTGTACTTGCCCGCGTAGGCCGACACGGTCGCCAGCTTCTGCTCGAGCTGGCGCAGCGCGCCGCCGATGCCGCTGTTCGGGTTGGGGATGACGTACTCGCCGACGAAGCCCGAGAGGGACCCGCGGATCGGGCTGATGGCGGCGTGGTCCTGGATCGACGAGTTGTCCTCGGCCCAGTGGTCGGTCGCGTCGATGTCCAGCTCGAGGTCGTCCTCGCCGTAGAAGTCGAAGGCGAAGCCGGACAGCTGGGACTTCGGGTTGTTCGGCTGCGAGAACGGGCCGGCGCCCTTGGGGAACAGGAAGTTCAAGCCCGTCAGGTTCGACAGGTAGCTCGTCAGCGGGCTCGTCTGCCCGGAGATCAGCCCCTTGATGTTCGAGACGTTGCCCGTGGCCGCCTGCGCCGCGCCTCCCGTGAAATCGGTGACTCCCATGGTTATTGCCCCACCGGGTTGTTGATCGCCGTGTGCATGGCGTAGTCGCGCTTCGTCTTTTCGGACGCCTGGGCGGCCGCGCGCTTCACGGCCCCCGCGATCTTGTGGTCCTCGACGCCGTAGACGTTGATCTCCGTCTCCTGCTTGATGCTCGTGCCTCCGGCCTGGTGCGGCGCCAGCATGGACGACAGCACGCCAGGATGCAGGGACGACGACACGTAGGGCGACAGCGGCAGCACGCCTCGATGCCGGGCCAAGGCATCCGCGGAGTGGAGCTTCTGCTCGGCGGCCGTTTCGTAGTAGGTCGCCTGCAGCCTGCCCTTAAAGGCGGCGGCCAGCCCCTCGACGGTGCGGAGTGGGTGCGTGATGTTCGACAGGCCCCCGGCGCTCGTCAAAAACCATTCGGAGATCGGCAGCAGCTCCTCGACGAGCGGGCCGATCGCCTTGTAGGCCAAGAACTCCAGGTTGCGAGACAGCACGCCCAGGGACTCGTTGACCTTGGTCAGGGCCTCGACCTCGGGGCTGCGCATGACCGTGCCCGCTCCGGTTTTTTTCCCGGCCAGGATGTACTGGAGCATTTCGGGGGCGACGCCCATCTGGCCGAGGAGCGAGCTGGCCATCGCGCGCCCCATCTGTCCGTGGGCCTTCACGAATTGCGGGACCTTCTTAAAAAGCTGGTCCATCATCTGGTCGGAGTTGGTGCCGGGGTGGACGTTCAGCCCGAAGAAGCCTGCGGCTTCGAGGAATCCTGCGTTGATCTGGCCCAAGTTGAGGCCCGCCAGGTTCTGCTGCAGGCCGAGGACCGACGCGCGCATCTTGTCGACGCCGACGTTCGCGGCCACTCCCGCGTACTCCATGCGCTGCAGCTGCGTGGCGTTGATGCCGTAGACCTCGCCCAGCATGTGGTATTCGCTGGCGGTGGCGACGGCGCTGGTTCCGAGGTTGTAGAGGGCACGGGTCAGCCCCGCCAGCGTGGCGATCTCGGCGATCGTCGAGAGGCGCATTTCGCCCAAAGTCGTGTTGACCACGTCGAGCGTGGCCTTCTCGAAGTTGACCTTGAAGTCGGCGTACAGCTCCGCGACCTTGTTCGGCATGTTCCTCTATCCGTGCCCCGCCAGCGCCCTCTGCAGTTCGTAGTCCGCGGCTTCGTACTCGCCGCAGAAGTCCTCGTACTCCATTTGTGCCAGCACCTCGTCCAACGGGGCCCGCTTGACGGCGCCGGGATCTCCGCCCCAGTACCCCGCGCGGGCCAGTTTGCAGGCCACGACGGTCGCCTCGTCCGCCAGGACCTCGACGGCCGGCCTCAGGCGGCCGGAGACGGGGTGCTTGACGCGGAAGAGGCGACCGGAAAAAAACGCGACGTGTTGTAGTGGACGATCGCGTCGAAGACCTCCAGGAGGTCGCGGCTGGCCGACTCGCCCGCCTTCGGGTCGTCGTAGAGCGCCGCCTCGAGCTTGCGCCCGTTGTACGTCGCCTTCTCGGCGCAGCGCAGGTAGCAGGCGTAGACCTCGGCGTCGCCGAACAGGCGCAGGGTCGTCTCCGACCCTTCCGCCCCGAACAGCTTCAGGTCCAGCATGACCTTGTTGACCGCCTTCGTCAGCGCCAGTCCGTCCTCGAACGCGGCGTGCGACAGAAACAACGTCGCGCCGCCCTTCGTCTTGAGCTCTTTCCCGGCCATCGTGTGCCCTCCCCCCTTTGAATTTGACTCCGACAGGACTACAGGATCAGCCGCAGCCAGTTGGCGAACCGGAGCTTGTAGACGGAGACCGTCTGCTCGATGTTGCCGCCGGTCGAGATCATCATCGGGATGCCGCGCAGGAAGGCGCCCCCGTTGAGCTGGACCTGGACCGACGTCACCTTGCCCGTCTGGTCGGCGAAGTTCTTGGTCAGCACGCCCGAAATGATCGTCGGCGAGCCGCCAGTCTGCTGCGCCAGCAGGCTGTTCAGGTACTGGTCATCGTCCGCGGCCATGACGAGGCGCACGTCGAGGTCGGCGATCAGGCCCTTCTGGTTGATGGCCAGCAGGCCGTTGCCCTGCTTGTCCACGTCGACCATGATGAGCTCGTTCGGGAACTCCAGCTTGCCGCAGTCCTCGTTGGCGAACGTCGAGATCACTTGGTTGTTGAGGCGCAGAGTGTCGCTCTGCGCGAGGCTCGTCGAGAATCCCATGGTCGATATCTCCTTTATCCCAGCGCCACGTTGATGATGACCGCCGCGGACTGGACGGCTCCCGCGGCGAGGACAGCGATCTGAATCGGGGGCGCCTGGCGCGTGGCGAGCTGCGCCTGGGTGAGCTGCGCCACCGGCGTCGAGTAAACGTAGAAGCCCGTCTGCGCGATGTTGCGCAGGAAGCTCGCCTGGTCGCCGAAAGTCGCGGCGCCCTCGGGCCACGCGCCCGGCGCGATGAAGCCGTTCGAGACGGCCTGGTTGAGCGGCACCTTCATCGCGTCCTTGAGCTGGCCGATCCCGGCCTCGGTCAGCGGCAGCTTGTTCGCCTGGCCCACGATCTCGTCGACGCCGGCGATCTGGACGGCGAGCGCCAGCCAGTCGTCGTTGTAGACCATGTCCGAGAACTGGTTCGCGCCGCTGATGTAGAGGCCGATCACGGACGAAATGTTCGGGTAGATGTCGACGCCCGCTGCCTGCGCCGCGGTCAGCTGCGAGTTGGTCAGGCTACCGTCGGCCGGGATGCCCTTCAGGTTCTTGTAGGCCATCGTCAGCGTCGAGTTCGACGCCAGGAAGTTGACCGACAACATCCGGCCCGCATAGGCGGCCGCGAACATCTGCGTCTGCTGGGCGGCGGCGCCGTTGACCAGGACGTCGGACTCCCCGTAGTAGGTGCAGCGCGTGTGGACCTCGCCGGCCTGGCGGACCAGGTCGAGCGGGCTGCCCGGGTTGAGGTCATTGGCGTCCGAGGACGCGTAGAAGAACAGGCAGCCGCTCGTCTCGATGTACGTCGCCAACGTGGCGAACGCGGTCGGGTCGGAGGTCGCCAGCTCCTCGTCGATGAGGACGCCGTAGAAGTAGACGAGGGCCAGGCCGCGGGCGACGGCGGCCGGGATCGTCTCCAGCGACGGGCTCGTCAGGCGCGGCAGGACGACCAGATAGGCGCCCGGCACCGCGAAGATGTTCGGGCTCTGGGCGTAGAGCTGGGACGCGATCGCGTAGGTGTTGGAGTCGATGCCGAAGTCCGCGGCGATCTGGGCGAGGCCGGAGCTGTTGTAGGTGGCGTACTCCTGGCCAGCGGCCCAGCCCGCCGGCGTGGCGTCCTGGGTGACGATGCAGACGGTGGACTGATTCGGCACGCCGGGCACGAGGGCCGGCGGGACGAGAGTGACCTGAGTGATCAGCGACAGGGGGAACACAGATCCAGCCATGTTATGGGGCCTCCAGGGGAATGTTGCGCGTCCGCGTCTTGCTGCTGCCCTTCTGCCCCGTCGTCAGGGTCGTGGTGAACGAGTCGAACAAGCTCGTCGGGAGCGTGCGCTTCTCGAGCGAGAACACCGCCGTGCGCAGAGTATAGCGGTTCAGCATGCCGCCCGGCTCGAGCTTGCTGGTGTCCGTCATCGGCCCTTGGAGCGGCGGCAGGCCGACGCCGTAGCGCGCGGAGTAGTTGCGCGCGTAGAACGACTGCAGCGACATCGGGACCTCCCAGCGCCGCAGGCGCGCCGAGTTGTCCGGGATGATGCTCATGAGGTCCACCTGGATTTCGTGGTGGTTCAGCAGCTCCTGCACCTCGCTGTTCGTCGCGGGGTCGAGGTAGCTGCGCGCCGCCACCTGCTCGGCGGGGCCCAGGTAGCTGACGACCACGAACAGCCCGTCCTTGGGCACCTGCCAGCGCTCGTAGTCCAGCATGACGCGGCCCGCGGGCAGGTTCATGCCCTGCGCGATGCACTGGGCCACGACCTTGGCGGCCTCGACCGGGGCGGTGGGCGGCGTCGACTGGCGGGCGATCGGGCTCACGAGGAGGCCTCCGCGGCGAAGTCCTCGGCGGCCTCGCCGGCGCTGCCCGCCGTCGGGCACTCCTGCAGCAGATACACGTTGTACGAGCCCCACGGCTCGACGCTGACGACGCGATACTGCGCCTTGTCGTCCGTCTCGACGTAGTAGTCGTTGCGCAGGCTCGTGTCGGAGGAGTAGAACGTCAGGTAGCGCCACTGGCGCTCGCCCTCGGGCAGCAAGAGCAGCTTGCGCGGCTCGGTCGGCACCTGGACGCCGTAGACCGTCTGGAAGCGCGTGATCGTCTCGCGCGCCTCGAAGTCCTGGGCGGACTTGGCGATGACGGCGACGCTCAAGGGGTCGCCGAGGCCCTGCAGGGCGCTGTCCACGTTCGGGAGGCTCATCGGCCGACCACCTTGAAAGAGATGGAGTGCCTGAGCTCGCCCAGGTCGATCAGCGGCTTGGTGCCCATGCGCGGCGACACCTTGCGCGTGCGGCGCCGCAGGAGCGTCTCCTTGGCCAGCGGCTTCCAGCCGGGGCCCGAGGCGTCGAAGGCGTCCTGCACGGCCGCCACGAGGCCAGCCCCGATCTTCCCGTAGAACGAGTCGGGGGCGTTCACGTTCTGGCCGCGCTCCAGCTCGCGCTGCAGGCCCTCGGCCGCTTCGGCGATGATGCGCTTCTTGGCCTTGGCCGACCGCAGGGGCTTGTGCAGGAAGGACCGCGGCGGGATGCCGCGCGTGAACGAGCCGAACTCCTGCAGCGCCCCGATCTCGGCGTTCGTCGGCGTTTCGGCCCGGCCCTCGGTCTTGTGCTTGCGCGCCATCTTCGGGCCCGCCAGGATCCCGACGCGGACGATCCGGGGGCTCTGGTTAAAGAGCGCGCCCAGGCGCTTCAGGCCGTCGTCGTTGTAGCGCACCGTGCTGCCGGACATTAATACCCCCAGCCGACCGGCAGGCGCTCGCCGCCGACCAGGCCGATGTTGCCGACCAGCTTGGGCGTCAGCATCTGCAGGTAGAACTCGCCGTAGGGCGACTGCGTGAACTGGAACAGCATGGGGTCGTTCTTGACCGAGTCGGGCCAGCCGGTGCCCGTGCTGACTGGACCGACCGAGGCGGACTCGGAGACCCCGAGGCCGGTGCTGTAGGTGCCGCCTTTGGCGCCCGGCGCGCGCAGCCCGCCGCGGGCCTTGACCCGCTTCCAGACGAAGTGGGCAGCGCAGTACAGGAACGCCAGTGTGGCCTCGTTCGTGGTGGGGGTGGCGCCCGCGGCTCCCAGCGGCGCGAGTGAGAACAGGGCCGCGTTGAAGTACGCGCCGGAGGCCACGAGGTTCAGAGCGTTCTGGATCTCGTCCGGGGAGACGGCGTCGGTGCCCTTCCCGTAGGGGAAGTCGAGGGCGAACTGAGCCTGGAAGTCGGCGATCTGCGGTACGACGAAGCTCATGGTCCCCCCCTCTGAAAAATTCGCCCGGGGCCGGTAGCCGACTCCGGCCCCGGGCGTTTCGCGCTGCGGATCTCCGTCTACTTCTTCTTCGGGTCGGTCGGCTCGACCGGCGCCGCCTTGCCGGAGACGCCGGTGCCGGCGGGCACGGGAGTGGCCCCCGCGGGGCCCTTCACCTGCACGCCTTCCTTGATCTGCACGATGTCCCGGTACTTGAGGAGCTTGGCGCCCTCCTCGTCGGACACCGACAGGGTCGTGCCGCCCGCGAAGACGCGGGGCTTGCCGCCTTTCACGGCGGGGGCCAAGTGGAACGGCCCGGTGCGCTTGTTCAGCAGAAGCATCGTCATGGTCTTGTCTCCTTTACGCCGCGGGGTAGTCGAGGTACAGGACTTCGGGCACGCGGTAGATGCGGCCGCCGCCGAAGCGCAGGAACGCGACGCCGTTCCAGTTGAACCCGTCGGCCGACATCGCCGGATTCAGGGTGAAGTCGATGGGCACGTCCATCTTCACCGTCAGGCCGTCGCCGGAGCCGACGCCGAGCCGCGCGGAGTTGTAGAGGACGTAGCGGTTCGTGCCGTCGGCGTTCCAGAAGCCGGCGTTGCGCTCGGCCATGCCGTAGCGCGAGGGCAGGATGCGGAAGCCCTCGTTGCCGGTCAGCTCCTTGAACACGGTCAGCATGTACTTGATCATCGTGCCGATCGGGAACGAGGACGACGTCGCCGCGCCCAGCCCCATGAAGTCGTCGTAGGGGATCAGGAACGTGTCGGGGGTCGCCGTGTAGTTGGCGTTCGCGGAGTACGCGGCCAGCAGCCCGGCCACGAAGGCCTGGAAGGCCGCCGGGTCCGCGCTCAGGGACGACAGCGGCGCCGTGATCAGGCTGGTGTTCACGGTGACGTCCGCGCTCGAGTAGAGCCCGGGGTAGTCGGTCAGGTCGGTCTCGAGGCCCAGGAAGGCCACGTCCTGCAGGCCCAGGCTGGACAGCTTGCGCAGGGCCTTCATGCGGGCGGTGATGAGGTCGAAGTTGTTCGCCGCCAGCGCCTGGTTGACCTCGTCGATCGCGTAGCCGTAGCCGCCCTTCCACGTCTTGATCGCGGCCCGGAACGGGTACAGCGCGACGTCGACGCGGGGGATGTTGGTCGGACCCGCGTTGTCCGCGGGGCCGGTGCCCGCGGCGAACGTGCCGCCGATGATGCCGGTGGCGTTCGTGATGATCTCGTTCTGCCAGCCGCCGGTGCCCTTGTCCACGGACATGAAGTCCGGGATCGACACCTCGTAGAACTTCTGGGAGAGGATGGACGAGCGGATGAAGCTCGTCGACTCCATGAAGTACTGCACGGCGAGGCTCGAGCTGTCGACCGAGCCGTCGCTGTTGAGGCGCACGGGCATCCCGGCCTGCAGCTGCATGCCCGGGCGCCACTTGAAGCGGCGCGCGGGCATCTTCGGACCGGCGGTCCGGCGCCCGAACTCGGAGGAGTTCTGGTACTCGTGCAGATCGCGGACGATCCGCGTGACGATGTCGTCTTGCATGTTCGTGGTTCTCCTTTCCGGGTTAGGCGGCGGTGTACGGAGCGGCGAGCAGCGCCATGCGGAACAGGGCGCCGGAAGCCGCGGGATCGAGGGCCTGGGCGATCTGCTTGCCCGCGGCGACGGCGATCATGCTGATCGCCCCCGTCGTGTTGTACTGCAGGTACTCGCCGAGGGTGATCGCCTCGCCGGCCACGTGCCAGATGATCGGGTTGCCGCCCACGCCGGGGATGGCGACCTTGACCTGGTCGTAGGACGTCAACGAGTTCTTGCGCACCGTGTAGATGCACATGCCCCACGGGATGTCCGAGTACGCGGCCTTCTTGACCTGCCAGACGCCCGGCACGGTCGCGGCCGTGTCCAGGATGACGGGCACGCCGGGCTGGATGGTGCCCGACTCGTTGGGGCTGACGATCGCGTCCAGGATCGTCGCCGTCCCCGGCTGGTTGAAGTCCAGCATGCCGAGGATCGGAGTGATGCGCTCCTGGTTGGTGATGTTGATCTGGGAACCCATGTGGTTGTCTCCTCTGGTGTGCTGGTCTTTACGGCTTCAGAGCGAAGTCTTCGTTGCCGCGGCGGATGCGGTCCTCGACGGCGACGAAGCCCTGGTCTTCCGGCTGCCCGCCGAGCGGGGCGAAGCGGGCGTGCGCGGCCTCGCGCAGCTCGCGCGACGGCGCGCCCTTGAGCTTGGTCAGCTCCTCGGTCAGGGAGTTCAGCCGCTCCTTCAGCGAGCTGATCTCCTTGCCCGCCTCGAGCGCCTTGTCGGGGTTGTCGTCGACGCCGTCGATCTTCTCGGAGCCCGCGCCCGCGAGCTTGCCTGACTTCTCGGCCCCGGCGCCGGCGAGCTGGACGTCGTTCTTGCGGGCCTTGGCGGCGTTCTCGCGCGCGACCTTCTCCTTCTCCTCCTTCTCCTTGTCCTCGGCGTTCTTCTTGACCGAGTTGCGGTAGGAGTTCTTGAGGTCGCCCGCCTTGTAGCGCTTGCCCTCGAACTCGACCTCGTCGTCGTCGGCGCAGGTCATGATGTCGGACGGCGCGCTGGCCGCGTTGTGCTTGGCGACCAGGTCGGCGATGCCGACCGGGGAGCCGTCCACGTCCATCTTCATGGCGGCGCCTTCGGCCGCGTTGAGGCGCAGCACTTCGGCTTCCTTCTTGCGGGTGATCAGGTCGGACAGTTTCCAGGCCATCTTGTACCCTCCGTGTTCCGTCGAGTTGGCCCGAATCCGGGCTTTTTCGTAGCGCGGGTTTTTGACCAGCGCTAAGTGGTTCATCACGCCGTCCAAAATCCGGTCCGTATAGTCGATCGTGTGGTACTTGCCGCCCTTGCCGTCGGTCTCGGTCTCGGTGTAGGCGCACGAGACGGACCAGTCGCCGGACTCGGCGTGCTCGATGGACGACTTCGTCCACAGCACGAAGCCCGCGTGCCACCAGCCGTCGCCGTCCTTCCAGACGTCGTAGACGACGCCGTCGCCCTGGCCGTCGCCGAGGATCTCCGGCCAGACCTCGGCGTGGTCCCAGTCGATGACGGGCTTGCCGATGAGAGTCTTGGCCAGACGGGCGATCGCGTCGGCCTCGAGGAGGACCCACTCGTCCGGGTTGCCGTTCTGGCCGCGGTACTTGACGATGCCCGGCTCGATGAAGTTGGCGGCGAAGCGCTTGGCCCACGGCGCGGCGTTGAGGTTCTCGCGCACCTGGTCGTCGCTGACCGGGCTCGGCATCCCGGGCATGCCGGGGAGCAGGCCGGAGTTGTCCCGCAGCAGGGAAGGCGGGAGCCCCGGATCCTGCGGCCCGATGATGTGTCGAGAGAGTTCAAACATAGGTATAAAAAAATGGACCCCGGCAGTTTCTGCCAGGGTCCAGTCACGGATGCCTGTGGAAGCCTAGGGTCCGTCGTTTAGAAGGAGAAGTTCCCGCCGCCTCCTTTGGCCTCGCCGCACTTGACGTGCAGCGTGAGCTGGATGGTGCCCTTGCGGGCGAAGGCGTCCACGGCGATTTCGATGAACTTCATCAGATGTTCATTATTATGAGCCATCGCCACGAATTTGTCAACAGCTTCCTGCTTCTCGCGCGCGTTTGTCGTCGGAGAAAGGATCACGGCCGCCCCAGGCGCAGGACGAGGTCGAGATGGAACGCGCGCGGTTTCGTGTAGAGCCAGAGTCGCCAGCCGATGCACGGGCGTCGAGGATTATCCTGGAACATCCACTCGAGCCGCACGACCGTCAGCGCGACGGGTCGCCCCCAGGTAAACGTCGTGGGCTGTCCGTGGTTCGCGTCGACCAGCGAGCCCGTGTGGATGCTGACGTCGGACCGAAGCAGCATCAGAATCTGGCCCCAGCTCCCGAGGCGCTCGACATCCCGGACGTAGCGGCGGCGTCTTGCCGCTTCGCGCTGGAGTAGAGGCTGGAACCAAGTGGCCGTGGTCACGACGGCTCCTTGACGTACACGTCGCCGATCTTAAACTTCGCGTTGTAGGCGGTGTCGACCAGCGGACGCGCGACGCAGCGGCAGTTGTAGTCCTCGTGCGGGTTGCAGTTTCGGCCGCAGCTCATGTGCTTGGCCGGCGCGCCCTCGGCCCAGCTGAAGATCCGACCCTGCAGCTGCTGGTGGCCGAGCCGCACGTCGCAGTCCTTGGACGTGTCCCACACGTAGCGCGGCACGCCGACGCTGACGAACTGCTCCTTGTGGTACTGCGCCATGAACAGGCCCGTCTCCTGGCGCGCGAGGAAACGGGCTTTGCTCTGCGCGACCTCGTAGCGCGCGGACAGGCGCGCGGCAAGCGTGGACGCGCGGGCGCCGGAGCGCACGTTCGCCTCGACCTGGCGGCGCAGGCGCACGACGTCGTCGGCGACCCAGTTCTTGACCCACAGCTGCATGTTCTGGGTGTAGGCCGCGCTCAGGCGCGCGCGGGCGGCGCGATCCGGTTTGACGAACGGGATGCCGACGCGGCGCACGACGTCTTGAAAGCCCTCAGTGACGCGCGTGGTGGCCTGCTCGGCCCGCAGCTCCAGAGGGTTGAGCCGCGCGACGGCCTGATCCACTTGGCCCTGGACCCCGAGCAGGAACTGCTCCATGCGCTGGTGGGCGCGCTCACACGCCGAGGCGTGGGCGGCCCCGGCGGCCAGGACCTCGGTGGGGACCTCCTCCGGCTTCAGACGGTAGACGCGCTCCCTGGAGTCGAAGGTGGCCCCGAGCGCGCGCAGCGCGCGGCCCAGGGCTGCGTTGGACTCCCCGGAGAAGATCCCGCGGCCCTGCGCGTCCACGCTGTACTGGAGCCGCCCGGAGCGCAGGGCCTTGACCAGTGACGTGCGGTCGGACGCGGCCGAGTTCTCGTACTCCAGCCGCCGTCCGACCTCCTCGCGCCAAATCTGCGCGAGGGGTCGGAACAGCAGCTCGGTGATGAAGCGGTGCAGCCCCGCCTCGACCGGCGCGTAGTCGGTTTGGAGGAGGCGCTGCCCCGGGAGGATCTGGCTCACGCGGCGGGCGTGTCCTTCGGCGCTTCGGGGTCGGAGGCTCCCTGGCCGGGACGATCCGGCTGGGGAGCGGCGGGAGCGTCGGCCGCGGGCGCGGCCGCCTCCGGCGCGGGAGCCGGCTGCTCGGGCTCCGGGTCGCTCTTGGCGATCGGGCGGTTCAGCATGCCCGCCAGCACGGTCGCCTTGTAGAACTCGAGCATGCCCAGGTGCATCACGTGATCCATCGGCGTCGCCTGGGACTTGAGGTTGCCCGTCAGCAGGTCCAGCTCGATGTGGATCACGCGCTTCGTGAGTCCCGCCTTCTTGGCTTCGTCCTGCATCGTGCGCAGCGCGGCCGGGTCCATCCGGCCCGCCTTGAGGATTTCGTCGAGCGTCTTCGCCATGGTGAGTCCCCCCTTCCTGTTTGGTTCGTGCGTCAGAGCGTCTCGACGACCTGCTCCGGCTTCGGCGGCCCGGCGATGACGTCGCCGCACGCCTCGCAGCGCCAGCCGTCCGTGGTCTCCTGCGTGGCGATGGTCTCCGTGCTGGAGCCGCCCGCGTTGCAGAGCAGGACCGGGAACGCGCCGTTCATCCGGTCCGGGTACATGTGCCCGTGGTCGCCGGCGTCGTTGCGCCGGTGGACGAGCTGGACCTCGTGTGCAGCGTGGGCGCCGCCGGGCTCTCGGTCCGCGGCGGTGACGGGCTGCCCGCAGGTCAGGCACCACCACTCCTTCTCCCCGGCCGCGTTCTTCTTCGGGCCGATGCCGTGCTCCGTGCCGTGCGGGTCGATCGCCGCGCACTTGGGGCACTGGACGTCGTCGCACGTGTCGGGATCGTGCGGGCCGGCCGCGTTGGACTTCGGGTGCGCCTTGAAGTACTCGACGTCGCCCTCGTGCTTGGCCGCGGCCTCGTGGCTCTCGAAGGTGCCGAGGTTCTTGCCCTCGTGGGACAGGAGGCGGTACTCGTGTTCGCCGAGCTTCTCGATCGTGTTGCGGCGCTCGCCGGCGTTCTTCCGGTCCATTCCGTAAACGGTTTGATCGCTGCCCACCAGGCCTTCGCGGCAGGCCGCGCCCATGGCATTCTGAGCGATCGTCGAAGAGAAACCCGCGGCGACGAGCTTGTTTTTCGCTCGATCAAACGGCAGGTCCTTGAACATGTGGAGGTTGCTCTTGATGAAATCGTAGGCCTCCTGCGGCGAGGTCCCGTTCTTCTTCTCAAGCTCGCTGACCTCGTGCGCGATCCCCTCGACGTGGCGCTCGATCTCGGCGACGTCGCCGCCGGCGTCGTTCTTTTTCCCGGTCGCGCAGCCCGGCTTGTGCCCCGTCCAGCCGCCCTTGCCGTCCGCGGTCATGGCGTTGCCGCACTCGTTGCAGGTGGCGCTGCCGTTCTTTCGTTCGGGATGACGGTCGAGGTAGTCCAGGCACTTCGGGCAGTTTACCTGTCCCGAGCTCTTGGCCAACAGGGCCCCGTCGTTCGTCGTCTTGCCGCACGCCGGCTGCGTGCCGAGGGCATGGTGCCATACGGTGTCGGCGTTCTCGCGGCCCTCGGGGGGGTGGACCGCGCCGTGCGAGTCGGTGAACGGCGAGTTCACGAACTCGGCGTCCTCGACGTCGTCGCCGGGCACGAGCTGCGACAGGTCGAGCTTGCCGCCGTCCACCACGAAGACGCGGTGCTTCGAGCCGTCCTCGCCGTAGAAGTCGTATCCGTCGCCCGTCAGCGCGTCCTTGATGTCGAGCCCCAGCTCCTCCTGCAGCTCGCGGGCGACCGCGGACTCGGCGTCCTCGCCGTTCTCGAGGTGGCCGCCGGGCAAGAGCGAGCGGCCGTCCTTCTGGCGCGCCGCGATGATGGTGCCGTCGTTCTGGCGGATGAGCGCGCGGGCGGTGAGTGGCTCGGCGTTGTCCCTGGTGGACAATCCGCCGGCGCCGGCCACGGTGCCGGCCTTCGGGTACACGTGGCCGCAGTGCTCGCAGACGTCCTTTCCGCCCACGATCTTGACGTTGTGGGGCTCCTGGACGCCCTTGCGGTCGCAGATCGGGCAGTCGGGGTTGGCAGCGTTCATGCGCTCGACACCGGGCTCGATCCCCAGGTCCGCCCCCAGCAGTCGCAGGTCCTCGAGGGCCTGGGCGACCTCGGCCTCGCGGGCCGGGCGCTCGTGCGCGGGGGCGTTGGGAAGGTCCGCGCGGCGCGCGGCCAGGGCGTTCTCCAGGACGTGGTACTGCGCCACGGCCTCGGCGTTGTTGCGGCGCTCGATGTTGCGCGGGAAGCCCAGCGCGACGACGTCGCCCATGGACTTCGGCACGTCGCGCCACGCCCAGGAGGCCACGCTCTCGGCCGGGCGCAGCAGGTCCATTTCCATCTTCTCGACGTCGACCGGGTACACGGCGACGACCTCGTTGCCGACGCGGGCCTGGAAGCCCTCCTTGATCGCGTCCTCGGGAGCGCTGAAGCCGAAGAACTCCTCGAGCGCGCGCTTGGCGGCGGCCCGGGCGTCTTCGCCGCTCTTGAGCTGCGTCGCGGGCAGGACCTCCTCGTCGGCCGAGTTCCTCAGCTCGAGGTGCTGGCCCTGACGGTTCACCAGCAGCGGCATCGCTTTCGTGATCATGGTCTGTTCCTCGCTTGCGTCAAAGTGGCCGCGCGCCCCGGGGTGGACGACTCCCGGCTGGATACGCGCGGCGGTGAATACCTTACGCCGGCACGCCCGCCTTTTCGAGCTGCTTCTTCTGCGTGAAGTCCCGGATCTCCGCTTCCAGCACGTCGTGGGCCACCTTGATGGCCTTGCGCCGCTTCTCTTCCGCCACCTTCACCTTCTCCTGGAAGCCGTCCTTGAGGCTGTCCACGATCGCCGCCTTCTCGAGCTGCAGGGGCTTGATCTGGTCGTCGTACTTCTTCTCCGTCGCCGCGATCTTCTGGCTCAGCTCCGCGCGGGCGGGCTTGATCTCCTGATCGTAGGCTTCGTTGATCTGGCGGTGCTGCTCGTTGTACGCGTTCCACGCCGGGTTCTTGCTCATGCTCTGGCTCCTTGCATTTTCGTCTGTCCGCCCCCGCGCTCTGCGGGCTTTGACGCTGGCGGAAATCGTGCTATTGAATCGCTCGCTGTCCGGCCGATCGGATGGTCATGAGACGCACCGGCCGCGGGTATCCTTGGGCGTCGCGGTCGTCCTCGGGCGCCGAGCCCGTGGTCGGCGCCGGGCTGGCCGCGGCGGCCGCCAGGTGCGGGTGGATCTGCGCCACGAACTCCGGCCGCACCTGCTCGAACTCGAAAGCGGCGACGTCGGCCGGGAAGCGGCGCCCCGAGGCGAGGCACTCCAGGGCGACGTAGGGCAGCGAGACCGACAGGATCCGGTAGAGGGCGGGCGTGGCGACGTGGTCCCAGTCCTGGTCGAGCGGGTGGGCGCGCGCGTAGCGGATCGCCACGTACAGGCCGGGCCGCAAGTCCTCGGGGTGGATCATTTGCTCCCCTTGCGCGCTTCCTCGATCCGCTCCGGGTGCTTCGGCTGCGCGCCGGGGCCCTGGACCTCGTGAGCGCCGTCCAGCTGACGCTGGGGGCCCGGCCACGGCACGGCCGAGCTGCCCGTCCCGGCGCCGGTGACGCCGCGCGGGTCCGCGCCGCCCTCGGTGCTGCTGCGGCCGCCCTGGAAGCCGACCGGCGGCGGCTCCTTGCCCTCCGACGCGTAGCTGCGGACGGAACCGTCCGGGGCGCCGTTGGGGGCCGTGCGGCGCTCGGACGTGGGCGCGAGGCGCGCCGCGGCCGGGTCGTCGCCCGGCTTCGCGGGGCGCAGCTCCTCGGCCGCCTCGGTGTCCGGGTTGAGCGGCGTGCCCGCCAGGTCGCCGAAGTTCGCGCCCGTCTCGATGGCGATCGGGATGAGGCCCTCTTTCTGCTGCCACTCCAGGGCCTGCTTGGGCGAGATCAGGCCGGCCGTGAGGTTCTGGACGATGCGCTCGGTCTTGGACTTCTTGATCTGCTCCTCGTCCACGCTGGACAGCACGCGCAGGGGCTTCCACTTGAACCGGAACGGGAGGTCGGCGCCCTTCACGGACCGCACGACCATCTTCAGCACGCGGCGCATGCGCGGGCGGTTCGGCTCCCGGATGACGCTGTCGACCATCGCGTTGTACGTCTCGAGGTCGTCCTCACCGGAGGCCAGGCCCGTGGACCCGATGCCCCAAATCTTGCTCTGCGGCATCTGCATGGCCTCGGCGATGTCCATGCGGTTCTCTTTGGCCATTTCCGCGATGCCCGCGAAGCTCACCTGCTTCTGGGTGTACTGGTCGTTCTTGTCCAGGATCATCGCGTTGTTGAACGACTTGTAGCGGTTGATGAGCGCGATCCGGCGCTGCGTGAGCTGGGACGCCATGGGGGAGGCCAGCTGGCTCTTGTAGCCGTCGATGTTGAACACGTCGACCTTGGCCTCGAGCATGAGCTCGAACTTGGCGTTCTTGGTGCGCATGTAGCCGTTGAAGTCCTCGGACATGCGCTGGATCTCCGACAGGCCCCAGCCGGCCAGCTGGTCGCGGATGAGGAACGGTGCCCGCTTGCCGCAGAGGGTCATGACGCGCGAGGCGTGGACCTTGAGCCCGTAGAAGTCGTAGTAGCCGGACACGGGGATGCGCGACTCGGACCCGAGCTCCCAGCGGCTGGCGTCGTAGATCTCGATGGGCGCGCCGTTGCGGCCGATCGTGTTCATGTTCAGCGGCTGGCTGTAGTCCTCGCCGTCCGAGTTGAAGATGAGTGCGCCGCCGCCGAACAGGCGGGCCCAGACGTTGCCGTCGCGCATGGCCTCGAGGATGCCCTGCTCCTCCAGCGCCTCGTTGATGTCCTCGATGTCCTGGTAGTCCATTTCGTCGGACTCGATCTCGAGGCCGCCGCGGAAGGCGTCGTAGACCGGGACGTCGATCGCGCGCTGGATGATGCCGTAGGTCGTGTACGAGTACATGAGCGTCAGCCACTGCAGGGTGAGTGGGGCGAACTGCAGGTTGGCGCCCATCGGCTCGAAGCTGGTCAGGTTGGTCTGCTGGGAGCCGCCGGACAGCCCGTAGCCGCCCCAGTAGCTGCCGACCGAGTTGCGGCGCGTCTTGCGCCGCGGGTCGATCTTGCGCAGGAGCTCTTCGTCGTGCGCGGCCTGCTCCAGGGAGTTGAAGTACATGCGCGCGCCCTGCTTGAAGTCGTCCAGCTTCGGCGTGGGGATCACGTCCGCGAACGGCTCGGCGCGCTGGCCGAGCGTCGGCTCCCCGCCGATGCCCATGAGGTGTTCGACGAACGCGCGCTCGGTGACGGCCGAGACCTCGTCCGCGGCCAGGTTCGGGCCGACGCCGTCGGGCCCCTTGGGGTTGCGGCCGGAGCGCAGCTTGGCCATGAGACGCCGGTGTTCGACGACCAGCTCGTCGGCGCGCTTCGTGCGGTCCGGGCGCTCGCGCGCGGCCCCCTTGAGGTCGCCGGCGGCGTAGCGGCTGGCTCGCTTCTTTTTCAGGACCTACCTCTTGCGCGCCGGGGTGTTCTTGGTCTGGGCGAGGAGCACGGCGCCGAGAGACGGGAAGCGGCCGCGGCAGCTCGTGCAGTAGGGCGACAACTGGGACGAGCCCGCCTGGTAGTGCGACTCGGGCTTCGGAGTCGCGCACTTCGCGCAGCGGCGCATCGGTTTGCGCTTGCTCGGGTCGCGCGGGTGCTGCTGGTCCTTCGGGATGGGCTTCGGGGCGGGAGGCGCGGCGGGTTCGTCTTTCGCGTTGGCCATGGTCATAAAAATAGCATGCGGACTAGGTTTTGTCAACACACGGCTCTCAGTTCATGCCCGTATCGTTCGGGTCCAGGCCGATCAGCACGGAGTCGCGGAGGTCATCGTGCGTCGGGTAGTTGTTCACGAACTGGTACTTGACCGCCGTCTTCAGGATCCCGTCGATGTGCTTGTTCAGGCGCACGCGGCGGTTCTGAAGCAGCAGCGCTTTGCTCTCGAGGTGGGCCAGCTTGTCGGTCACGGCCGGGAGGACGGTGACGGGCGCGTCGATCTGCGAGGCGACCTGGTCGCCGAAGTCGGCGAAGCCGGCAACGGTTTCGATGCGCACCTCGAAGCCTTGGCACGTGGGGAAGCGGTCGCGGTAGAGGCGCAGCCAGTCTTTGATCTGCTCGATGCGCTTGCCCGGGCTCAGTCGCTCGTTGCGCAGCGCGTCGATCCAGTAGACGGGCAGGCTGCCGTCCGTGCGCTGCGTCTTGAGCAGCACGCAGAAGCCCGTCGGATCGTTCTCCTGCTTCTTGCCGACGCTCGGGTCGCAGCAGATGAGGACGGCCAGCAAGACGTTGTCGACGCCGAAGCGGAACTCGAGATCCGGGTCGTATTCCCAGCCGGGCACGTTGAGCCACTCCTCGTGGACGACGGCCTCGGCGTCGCCGCCGCGCACGTTGAGGTGCTCGCGGTTGAAGATGGTCTGGTTCGTGCCGGGCGCGTTCTGCTTGGCCTTCCAGGCGTCGTAGGAGCGCAGCGCGGGCCACAAGACGGTGGGCGAATCGTACCACTTGTACGACTGGCCGCCGTCGTCGGACCGGAACTCGCCGAAGGCGCAGAAGCGGCGGAACTTGGTCGAGGAGCCGGGCATCTTGGCCTTCTCCTCGAGCCGCTTCATGCCGTCCACGTCGTTGACCGCGGTGCCCTGCCAGCGCCAGATGGACGGGCGGTCGTTGGCCAGCATCGGCTCCAGCGTGGACTCGACCCAGTCGTTGACGGCCTGCGTCGCCTCGGGGTTGCGGATGTGGTTGTCGTCGTAGGCGTCGTCGAGCATGACGTAGTTCGGCCGCCGCAGGCGGTAGTTGGTGCCCTTCAGCGACTGGCCCGTGGTGGCGGCCTGGAAGGCGACGCCGTTGCGCAGCACGAACAGGCTGTCGGTCCACTTGTCGCGCCCGACCTGGTCGCCGTAGAGCAGGCGGATCACGGCGTTCTGCTCCAGCTCCAGCTTGATGCCCATGTTCAACGCCAGCGCTTTCTTCTCGTTGGCCTGGACGTTCAGGTAGTAGTCGTAGAGCTCCGGTTCCTCAAGCGCCTGGAACAACGGGATGCCTGCGCAGCCGATCGCCGTCTTGGCGTGGTAGCGCGGCGCCTCGAGGCCGCTCTCGGGCTCGTGGCGCGTGGCCACCTGGTACTCGTGCAGCTCGCACGGCTGCAGGTGGTAGGTGCGCGGGCTGACCGCGTGGAGCCAGCCCAGGATGTCCTTGCGCGCCGCGCAGCGCTTCGCCTTCTCGGCCCGGCCCTGGACGTTCGCGTCGTTCAACGCCTCCGGCGGCCAGGTGTGCGGGTTCTCCGGGTCGAGCGGGTCCACGGCCGCCGCCGTCAAGGCTCGGTCGGCGGCGCCGCGGGAGCGGGCGCAGGCGCGGCCGCCGAGACGGTCGCCGCGGCGGCCCGAGCCGCCTGGACCGCGGCCGTCGCCGCGATGAAGCGATCCACCTGGGACTCGGTCCACTTGGACATGTCGAGCGGCGGCAAGGCCGGCGTGGGCGGCACCAGCGGCTGGCCTCCGGCGCCGGTGATCTCCGACAGGCGCGGCATCTGCTGCGCGAAGTACGGCAGGCACAGCGCCAGCAGGCTCGTGTCGTGTTCCCGCGTGACCTTCTCCTTGGCCAGGACGCGCACGCGCTTCTTGGCGTCCTGCGGATCGAGCTCGTAGACGTAGGTCTTCTCGACGGCGTCGTAGCCCAGCGCGCGCTCGAGCGCCGCGGCCAGCAGGCGATCGGCCGCCTTCGGGCCCCCGCGCTTCTGCCAGGCGTCGAGGAAGTGCTGGCGCACCTCCGTCGCCTTGTTCGGGGTCCCCTTCTGCCGTCCGCCGATCCGTTTGCCTTTGGGCATACCTATTGGGCGGCTATTTTAGGCCGCCTACCGTCGCAAGGATAACACGCGCGCCGCCTGCTGTCAAGGAGTCGGCCCCCCGCCTCGCCGCCACTGCTCCCGGCGCCGGTCGGCGGCCGCCGCCTCTACGCAGCACGCGCGGCGGCACACCGGCGGGCTGTCCAGCAAGGCGTGGATCAACAGCGCACCGACGGCGCCCAGCAGTAACGCCACGAGCTCGCGCGGGGTCATCGGCGCCCCTCCACGAGCTGCGGCTGGCCGCCCGCCGCGATGAAATTCCGGTGCCCGATGCACGCCAGGATCCTCCGGCCCTGGTACGGGATAGGGCGCACGGCGCGTTTGCTTTCGCACGGCCCAGGGCGGCCGTAGTGGCGCTCGGGCACGTAGATCGCGCAGCGCGGCTTCATGAGCGCCGCTCCAGCCGATGGATCTGGGCCAGGTACTCGTTCGCGCGCTGCGCCGAGCGGGCGGTCTCCTGCTGGCTGTCGCGCAGCTCGCCGACCAGCCGGACGATCTCCCCGTTCTTGGCGGCGATCACGGCGTCCTTCGCTACGAGCTGGACCCCGGCATGGTTCAAGCTGCGGGCGCACACGTCGCGCTCCCGTTCAGCCCGCAGGGCGCGGCGGTGTTCCCCCCGCACGCGGCCGGCGAGGTAGGCGCAAGTCACGGCGAGGGCAAGGAGAACGAGGAGCGCGCTCACGGCTTCCTCGCGTCGCGGCAGCCTTCTAGGTGGTTCGGGTCTTTCTGCTCGTCGTACCGTTCGAGGCACATGGGGCAGTACTTCCAGACGGGCTCGGGGACGATTTCCGGGCCGTTCACTGGCGCGCCCCTGCGGTCGGTTGGGCTTTGGCGTGGTGCGCTTTCAAGCGCGCGACCTCGGCGCGGCCGAGCTCGAGGAAGTGCTGCTCCTCGGGCGTGAGGGCGGGAGGGGTCGGCGTCGCGGGCGCCGGGGGCAGCAGGCGGACGGTGTAGAGCAGGCGCTGCTCGGGGCCGAAGCACACGTAGATGCCCACGGGGCGGCCCTGGGCGTCTTGGGTCGTCCACTGCGGGACGGCGTTGCACTGGGCCCGGGCGGCGGGCTGGGGCTGCGTGGTGGCGCAGGCGGTGGTGAGGACGAGGACGACGAGTAAGGCGGCGAGTCGGTGCATGGGGTCTCCTGGGGTCTGGTCTATGAGCGTTCTTTCCGGCAGTCACTGCAGACGATCTCCGAGTGGTGCAGCACGAATTTCCTGACGCCGTCCACGAGCGCGCGGCAGCGGGTGCAGCGGGTGCAGGGCTTGCAGTAGGGCCACGTGTCGGAGGCCTTCGCGCGGCCGCAACCGTTCTTGCAGAGGCGTTTGGCGCTGTTCGCCTTCCACGCGTCCGTAAGTTCCTCGCGCCGTTTGAAGGGGAGCTTGCCGAAGTGGGGATGTTCCTCGGGCGGTCGTTCGGGATCTCCCGCCTCCGCACGCGTGCGAGGGGTGTCGTTGTTGAGGTTGGAAATTTTAATCACGGCGCCGGGTGCGGCGCCTTTATGTTTCTTTCCTTTCTTTACACTCCTTATAGTGAGTGTCCCACGCGTGGGGACAGTTTTGTCCCCGCCCGTGGGACACTTTTGTCCCGCGCGTGGGGACACTTTGTCCCCGCCCGTGGGACACTCGGCGGGGTCGTTGCCGAGCAAAAACAGCTGCTTGGACACGGGCGGTTTGCGGCCCAGCGGCTTCTCGTAAATCCACTGCTCGTGGTCCTTCTGGATCGTCAGCGACCCGTCCTCGTTTCGGACCGCGTGGCGCGTGCCCAGGAGGGACTCCAGGGCGCGGCCCGCGGCTCCGTTGGACAGGCCCAACGCCTCGGCCAGGGCGCGCACGGAAGTCGGACGCGTGTTCGCGGCGCCCTTCCAGCCCCAGGAGTGGCGCCAGATCCAGTCCCACAGTTGGCGCGCCGTGACCGTGGCCGGCGGGCACTTGATCAACGCCTCCAGTATTTCATTGGCCAGCCGCGAGTGGCCGTTTTCGAGTTGGGGGGAGGCCATTAGAGCATCCGCCCCTGCGCCGCGTCCTCGGCGCCCAGCTTCGAGTCCCGCAGCCCTTCCAGCGTGAACGCAGGCCACGGAAAACGCAGCGATCCGTCGGCGTTCTTGAGCTTATAAAACCGACGGATTACCCAGCGCGCGAACCATTTCAATTCGCGGTCGGAGTTATTGTAGACCATCGGGTAAGGCAGGATCCCGCGCGCGACCATCCGCTCGAAGCGATAGAACAGACGCGTGTGGGTCTGACGGATTTTGTCGCCGGCGCAGGCGCGCCACTCCGCAACCTCGACCGGGTCGTAGCCGATGAGCATGTAGGCCATGAGTCGCCGCGGAGAAATGCCAGCGGCCTCGAGCATATCCACGCCTTTAAAGAATATGCCCTCGTCCTTCAGATTGTCCCATGCAGTATAGAGACGGCGCTGCTGGAACTGGTCGTCATAGTACGGAATGGTCGCCAGCGCAGCGCAGGCCGCAGGGTCCAACAGGCGCACGTTTAATCCCTGATTGAAGCACACCTTGTAGCCGCCGTCTCGGATCTCCGCGATGCGAGCTTCCCATTGCGCGCGCGGCTGGCCGAAAAAATCATTGTCGAGGAGGCATATTTTTTTCGGGTGATCGCTCCCGCGCCATATCTCCGCGATCGTGTTGATCGACTTCGGTCGCCCCTCTTTTTTCGGGACGACGCAGAAGCCGCAAGTCAGCCTGCAGCCCCTCTGGGTGAATCCGAGACTGTAGGCGTAGTCGGGACGGATGGAGTAGTCGTAATGCTCATACTGGGCGCCGATGACGTCCTCGACAGTAGCCGTGAGGTTCACGCCGGTGCCGCCCAGTATCGCGGAGGGCCACTCGTGCCGGAATGTGGCAATGGCGGGTTTGCTGAAGCCGAAGATCGCCGAGCCGTAGACGCGGTCATATTCGACCCCGACTTCATCGAGCTGGCGCGTGGTGTGCTTGGTGAAGTGTACGGTGTCGCCCTTGGACTTGTGCCAGTGCGACAGCTTCATAAGCGCGAGGTTCGGCAGTTTGCCGTCGAGTTGAGTCAGACGAACGATCACAAAAATGCCTCCGCGCCCCGTGGTGGGTGGCCTGGCCGGACACCTGCCGTCGCAGGAGCGCGAAGGGAAGATTGAATGGACGGCGATGGCGGCCAGGCCATGGGATAGATTCTACGCCGGGATCCTGTCAATGTCAAGGTGGTCACAGTATTATGACAGGTCCTGCGCAAAAAAAATGAGGGCCTGCTCGACGTGCGCGGCGGTCAGCCCGGTCTCCCGGTCCACGTGCAGGAAGTTCTTGCCGAGCTGGTGCATGTCGTAGGTGTCGTCGTCGAGGGCAAGGAAGCGGGCGTCCTCGGCGCCGTTCGTCTTCAGCCACGCGCGGATCTCCTCATGGCGCAGACGGCTGGGCAGTCCCGGAGTGACGCCGATCACGCGGTTGCGGGTGAACGCCGGGCTCAGGTAGTCGCGCAGGTCGGCCAGCGGCCGCCCCTTGCGCCAGGAGCTGGACACGACGACCTCGAGGTCGGGGATCTGAGCCGCGAGGACGGCGAGCTGCGTGAGGTTGGCCGGGTCGAAGTCGTGCCTCGGCGAGTAGGGCGCGTCCAGCGGCAGGGCCTTCCGGCGCTCGGCCTCGCGCGCGAAGAACGCGGTGTTGTTGAGGACGCCGTCGAAGTCGAGGAACAGGATCCGCCTCATGAGTTCACCTCTCCTAAAAATTTCAGCCTGGCGTTCAATCGGCCCCAGCGCCACCAGCGGTTGACGGCGACGTATTCGCCCCACGGCAGCCGCGCCAGGGCGCGCAGGACGGTCCCGCGCCGCTGGGTGCGCGTGACGGCGATCTTGCGCGCGGCCCGGAGCTTCACGGGGCGCACTCCAGGCAGACGGGTTTACGGCCGCGGCCGACGGCGTGACGCGTCAGGGCCCGACACGGCCAGCAATAGCTCCGGTGCTTGGCCACGCGCAGCCCGTGAGCTTTCATATAGCGTAGGCCGCGCAGCGTGAGTCGAGAGTGGCGATCGCTACTCATCCTAGGATACCATGGATATAACGCTTGACCTCGCGCGGGAGCGCCCAGGCCCCTTGGCGGCCGACGTGGTCGTTGTAACGGGCCAGCAGCTCCATGTGGAGACGGTGGAGAGGGACGCCGTTGCCCTCCTCGGTCCAGATGTCGTGCCAGGCGTAGTCCCAACTGTCTCCCGCGCGCCAGTCCCAGGGGTAGGTCAGGGCGTCGCCGTGGTGCAGGCGCACGCGCCGTTGATGGCGGAACTCGGGGCCGACCACGTCGAGGATATGGCGGTCGATCTCCACGACGTCGATGCGGTCCACGCGCTGGTTGGCCAGCAGGCCGCGCACGACGCAGCCCAGGCCGAGTCCGCTGACCAAGACGCGGCCGCGGGCGGCCATCCAGATGGGCAGGTGGCGACGCAGTTCTTCGGCCGAGTCCTCCATGACCACGTCGCCGAACTCGGTGTGGAGCGTGGCAGGCGTCATACGGGCGAGGAAGGTGAGGACGGGGCCTCCGACGCGCGGGTAGTAGGACGGCGGCACGACCTGGCGGCGGAGGGTCCACGGGCCGTGCTGGCCGGCGGGGACCGTGATCGGCACCTTGGCGGCTGCGAGGTAGCCTGCGGGCGTCATTGTGCGTCCTCGTAGTACGTGCAGTAGACGTCGGCGACATGGTTCGGGTGCCAGTCGACGCCGTCGTGTTCGGCGTCGCAATTCTGGCAGACGAATCGCTCTTGCAGTGTCGGCGGCGTCCAGCTCGGCTTCGTCTCGACAGCGAGCCGGGCCATCATCGCGGCCAGGCCTTCCGGCGCGCGCCAGCGGCCTGTCCCGCGATCGTAGAGTGATCGCTGAAACGGAGGGCGCAGCGCGGCCAGCAGTCCCCGGTAGCCGTGCAGGGCGTCGAACAGGATCATTTCGGGGTCGGGTGCTGGCACACCAGGCCGCCGCGGAGGTAGGCGTAGCACGTGACGCCCGTTTCCGGGTCCTGGACGACGTGGATCTCGTTGCCGCCGCCCCAGCTGAGCACGCGGGCGGACACGAGGTCGACCTGGTGCGCGGTGGCGCAGCCCGACAGCACGGCGGCGAGGGCGGCGACGATGATGGTCCTCATGGGTTTATTCTCCTGCGGTTTTTACCGCTCAGTTGTGCGGCCTGTCGATGACGCAGTCCATGTCGCAGCCGCAGCCGGCCGGGTGCGGCTGTCCTTCGCGCCATCCCTTCTTTTCGTTCTCGCTCTTGACCCAGCATGGATAGCAGAGCTTGAGGCGGTTGATCGGCTTGGGCTCTCCGCAGCGGATGCACTTGCCGCCCGTGGGCGGCTTGCGGGCGCGCTTGGCGAGCTCCTCCTCGGATTCTTTCTCGTCATCCTTGGGCTTGTCCTTCGGTGCCGTGGGTGCTTCCAGTGGAGTCGATGGAGGCGCGGCGGGATCAGCGACCTCGGTCTCGGATAGCACACGCCGGACTCGCCCCAAGAAAGGCGACCACGTCAGGACCTCGACTTCGCAAATCGTGGCCTTCATCGCGGGAACTCCCGGACCCTCAGCCCCTCGGGCCATTCGGCCCAGTCGCCGCCTTTGGGGTCGTCGAGCTTGACCGACCAGCCGTTCTCGCTGTTCAAGGCGGACTCCGTCACGCGCTTGTTGACGTCGTAGCGGTCGACGCCGATCCACTGCACCGTGCAGCCGTTCCACCACGGGCGGGCGCCGAGCTGCTTGACGAACGGGGCGACGCCCGCTGCGCGGCACTGGTCGATGGTGGACTGGGCCCAGGCCACGTCGAACGGCCGCGCGCCGCCGCCAGACTCCCCGCCGACGATGACCCAGTGGAGTCCGGGGACCGTTCGGTATTCTCCGGTATGGATGAAATTGGCGTCGCCGCATTCATCCTCACGCCGTTCGCGCATGACCGGCAGGAGCTGTTTCATGTAGGGCTTGAAGTCGACCGGGCCGAGCGCCGGCTCGTAGCTGACGCCGCGCACGACCGCGGGCACGCGCAGCAGGTGCGGGATCCTGAGATCCGCCTGCGCCTGGTTCTCGGCGGTCGTCATGGCCCACACGTTCTGGGGCCAGCCGCCGGGCGTCCATCGCACGCCGAAGTGCTTCTCGAAGTTCTCGGGGCGCTTGGTGCAGAGCAGCCACGTCAGGTGGGGCGTGCGCTCGATCAGGCGCATGAGGTCGGCGCGCGGCTGGAGCAAGTCCTCGCGGTCCTCGCAGACGTCGGCCAGGGAGGCGCAGAACACGCGGAACGGCTTGCCCGTCTGCTGGGCCTCGCGGTTCCACTTCAGCGGCTCTTTCCAGTACGACGCGGACGCGTGCTCGCGCTTGGCGTCTTTGCCCCAGATGTTCTTGCCCATCCGCTTCGACCACGACTCGGCGTAGCAGTGGGCGCAGCCCTCCGACACCTTGACGCAGCCGCGCCAGGGGTTGAACGTCGCGTCGGTCCAAGCTATTTTCGTCTCTTTGGCCATGTGTTTATCCTTTGGGTTCGGCTTTGGCGATAGCGGCGTGGGCTTTGTCCCAGGCGTCGTGCTTGCGATCCGACAAGGCGACCACGCCCTTCAGCGCGGTGAGCGTGTCCGGGCCGGCGACGTGGACGGCGTAGTGGGCGCGCGCCGCGTCCAGGTCCGGGCTGGCGTGCGGGCACATGTTGCAGTCGTAGGCGCGGCCGTTGTCCAGCGTCTCGCGGATCGTGTAGGCGGCCGGACGCGTCATGCCGCCCCCTCGAGGCCGCCGTGCTGGGCCGACCACCGCGCGTGCGCGGCCAGCGTGAACAGGTCGCAGAACGGGAGGTCCTGGAGCGGGACCCAGTAGCAGTCGTCGTCCGTGTCGCAGTCGATGACGGCTACGGCGCCGCCTTCGATGGAGATCGCCTGCGCGCGGCCGGGCTGCCCCGGCAGATCGACGGCCAACGGGTCGAGGTCCACGTAGCCGCCCGAGGGCACCAGGGCCGTGCGGATGTGGTCAAGGAGGGCGACGCGCTGCGCGCTCATGGCCGCGCCGCCACGGCTTCGGAGTAGGCGTGCAGGATCACGCGCAGCGCCGCGGCGCGGGCCTCGGCCGTGACCGGGTGCGCGAGGTCGTACCAGCGGTCGGACTTCGGGCCGCTCTGCTGATCGGCGTCGGCGCCCTTCTCGGCCGGGAACACCACGAAGGGGGCGTCGTCTCCCGGCACGTTGCGGGCCAGGACCCGGATGCCCCGGATGACGAAAGCGTCCGCGATGGTCAGATCCACGAACGCCAGCAGCTTCGTCTGGCGGCCGGTGCGGTCCTTGAACAGGTGCGCCTTGGCTTGGAGTGGCGGCAGCGTGGTGTTCATATTAGAGGGCCCTCTCGTTGAGCGTTTTCTCGAGCAGCTTCGCCACCTGGAGCTTGCCGCGGTTGCCCGCGTTGGCCATCATCCACTGGGCCCAGTCCCACAGGGTCCGGCCGCGCTCGGCCATGTCCTTGTAGGGATGGGGATCGGCCTTCCACCGGCCGACGACTTCCGGCAGCTTGGCGGTAGCCCAGTCGATCTTCTTGACCTCGCGTGCGTGGCGCGCTTCTGTGTTCTTCTTGGCGATGAGCTTCTTGGTCTTGGCCACGAGCCCGACGTCGCCGTGCTTGTAGACGCAGATGTTGCCGACGTCGAAGCGCCGGCCGTCGGCGTCCTCGATCACGCAGCACGTAGCGATGCCCTCGCCGCAGTACTTGCAGGAGCCGACGGGCTGCCCCGGGGCGCCGACATAGCTCCCGTTGCCCAACGGGTAGGGCCCCACGCGGATTACGATGTCGACCAGCTTAAACGGGGCACGGCCGAGCCCGGCCCGCTCGAACAGGTGGATCTTCGTGTCGGTGGTCATGACGGGACCTCCACCTTGAGGGCGTAGTAGTCCGGGTCGAACGAGCCGCGCTGTTTCTCCTCGATCGCGCGGTTCAGGTTCGTCACGAGCGATTCGGCCGTCCTGGGCTTCAGGCTGATCCTCGAGTTGTACGAGTGGCCGACCAGGAGCGTGTACCCGAAGTACTTGGTCAGCTCGGCGATGGTGCCGGAGACCTCGCTCGTCTTGCCGCGGCGCGTCTTGATGATCGTGTGGATCATGTCAACGCCCCGCCTTGGCCAGCGCGGGCCCCACGACCGAGCCGATCCGGTTGAGCGCCGTCTCCGCGTCGATCTTGCCTTCGCGCCAGAGGCGAATCTGACGCTCTGCCTCGACTGACGTCTGGTGCAGGTCGTTCGCGGCGATGACGCGCGCGGGCAGCACGGTCGCCAGCGGCTTCGCCGTGAGGGCGTCGCGCACGATTAGGTAGACCGTGCCGACGTTGTTGCGCTCGTTCGTGACCGTGAGGCCACCGGCGCCAGAGATCGGTGTTTCGGCGGCGACGAGCTTGGCCTCCTGTTCCGCCAATTCCTTCGCGTACAGCGCTCGGGAGCCGTCACGGGTCGCGGCCGCCAGTCGCTGCGCGACGTCCTTGTGCCTGGACACGAGCGGGCACGACTTCGGCTTCGTCTCGGTCGAGGCCCACTCCTGGTGGTGCGTCATGCACTGGTAGGGAATCATCGCGCGGCCCACGATCGCGCCGAGGCCGCTGTCCTTCACATTTCCGCCCTTCGAGATCCGGCACGGTTTCGGTTCCATGTTAGTGGACCCCCGCGACGGCCTTGGACGAGTTCAGCTCGATGCGCTCGAGGGCGGCGGCATACAGCGGATGTCCTTTGACGATCCGCGCCCGGCCGTCCTCGAAGTAGTCCGTCATCGCGTCCGAGTTGTTTTCGTAGAGGTCCGGCATCATCGCCTGGAGGGCCTTCTCGTCGTCGTAGCTTTTGGCGTAGACCGTCACGCACTGCTGGCCGGTGGACTTCAGGGCGAAGGCGGAATAGCTAACGCGCGCCTTATGGATGCCGTTGGTGACGTAGTACTTCATGAACCGGATCGTCGTTTGGGTCGTCATTCTAGTAGCCTCTCTAGTACGTCTATGTCCTACACCTATATCTTAACAGGTGACATGTCATCTGTCAAGTGCTATTTTTGCTCCAGGCCCTGCGAAATTCCGCCACCGCGGCCAGCCCCTCTCCGGCGCCGCGGCGGAACCGGAGCCAGCCCCCGGAGCGCCGGAGCCACGCGGCGGCCTGCGCGGGCTCGGCGGGGACGTCTTCCCCCTCGACGACGAAGCCGCGCGACGGGTCGTAGCACACCGCCACGCCCGGCAGGCCCGGCCGGCGGAGCTTGGCGACGTGGACGCGCCCGCTCATCGAGGTCAGCCCCCGTAGCGCGCGCGGGCGGGCTTCTGGCCCGTGGTCACGATCGCGCCCGAGATCCAGGTGGATCGGAAGGGCTGGAAGTAGAACGCCGCCAAGGGCGACGGCCGCGCGGAGTTCGCGCGGACGCTGGCGAGGGGGTCGATGTTGAGCAGGGCGCAGGTCGCGCACGCGCGCGCCGGGCGCTGGGCGAGCCGCGCGCGCGCGCAGCTCAGGCACAGCTTGGGGTTCTCGGGTTCGGCCATGATACTCGGGCTCCTAAGGGACGTAGAGGAATGTTTCATGGGGTGACGGTAACAGACGGCTTGTCATATGTCAAGTGGAAATTGCTCGGTGCCCGCCCAGGAGCCGCTTGGTCGGCACGCCGACCTGGACTGGAGCGCTGGAGTTGACGAGGAGTGCGAAGCCCCGCGGCGTCCGCTGGCGGCGCTTGCGCGTCCGCCCACCGAGTAGATCATGTCACGGCCACGTGATGTCGAACAATCCGAGACGGCCCTTCACGGGCACCGTCTGCGCCAACATCTGGATGTCCTCGAGGAGCCAGCCGTAGCGCTCCTCTCCCTCCGTGTGCGGGCACAGCCCCTGCGGCACGAGCTCCGGTGTGTAGGCGACCACGTCGCGCAGCGTCGCGGTGGCGACGACGGCGCCACGCACCAGCTCATACGGGGCCGGGAACAAGATGCTGCGGTCGCGCAAGTAGCGGCCGCCGTGCAGGTCGTAGGCCTGGCTCGCCGCGATCGCCAGCGGACCTCGGTACTTCGTGCGCCAGGTCCTCGTCTCGATCGTCTTGACGCCGGTGGCCACGAGGTAGGCCCACGGTTGCTTCAACATGAGGCACTTCACGCCGGGAGCTCCTCGTCCCGGTAGGACGGGTCGTCCTTGTGGAACTCCTTCGGCGGGATCGGGTGGGTGATGGGGTCCGCCAACGGCTTGCCCGTGAGGTTCGAGCAGTGAACGCAGGCCCACTTGTCCGGGGACACGGGACCACGCGCCTGGCACGTCTTCGCGCGATGGCCCGGCACGCCGCACCGCGAGCACTTATTCTGACGCGGGGGCGTGTCGGCGACGGGAGGCGCGGAGCCGCGGCGCAGCGTTCCCAGCACTTCTCCGAAGACCGCCTCGAGCTCCTCGCGGATCATCTTGCGCAGCGCGTCGCCCTTGGACGGATCCTGCAGCTGACGCTCGAACCGTTCGTCCGCGATCTTCTCCACGACCTCGATGATATTTTTCATTGTTCCTCTGTCGATGACGCCATTCAGAATAATCAGTGCGGCCAGATGGTCCCACTCATTGGATTCTGGGCACGCCTTGGCGACGCGTTCGAGCGTCCAGGGCTGCGCCGGCCGCGGGGAGGCGCGCAAGACGCCGTCGCGTGTGAGCCTGCCGCCGGAGCGCCAGGAGTTCATCTTGCGGCGCTCCCAGGCGTCGACGCCGCGGCGGGCGGCCGCAGTGCATTGTCCGACATCCAGCGTGAAGTCGCCGCGCCCCTTCTGCGTCGTCCCGCGGCCGGCTCGGTGTCGGGCTAGTTCGTTCTTCGCTGCTCGAGTAGCTGTGCTGCGGCCGCCGCGCTCCTTGAGCTGCAGGTAGTAGTCGCGCAGGCCGTCGACCGCCGTCTTGACGAGTGCGGGGTTCAATCAATGCGCCGACTCGCCCAGGAATAGGATCTCGGCCGCGCTCAGGTAGCCCTTGCTCGGGTACTCGACGACGCCCAAGGTCTTGAGCTCGCCGACCAGGCGCGCGTAATAGCCCCCGCCGCCGTCCATCTGGCACGCTTCGGCGACCTCGGGACGGCCGCACGGCTTCGGGTAATGGCGCAGCAAGCACTCCATCACGCGGCGATGGGAGGCCCCCAGGCGTGCCAGGAGGTCCCCGTGCAGCTGATCCGTCGTCTGAGGCGCCTGCCCGGGCGCCGCCAGCTGGCGCCCTTGGGCCGTCAGCTCCAGGGCGCCGTTGTCCGGGTAGATGACGAGCCCGGCCGTCTTCAGCTCCCCCACGACCCTGGCGTAGTAGCCGCCCTGCGGCGTCACGCCCGAGTACACGGCCACTTGGACGCGCGACGCGGGCAGCACGCCGAGCTGCTCGAGCCGCGCCAGCGAGTTCAGGATCCGGCGGTGCGTCGGGCCGATCGCGTTGCCGTCGTCCGGCACGACGTACTCGCGGCGCAGGGTCTTGGGCGGCGCGGTAACATGCCCGACTCGCTCGAGCGCGTAGCTCTTGGGCGGCAGCTCCTGGGCAGGGAGGCCTGGAGCCTTCACGAATTGGCGCGGCGGTGGGAACGCCTCGGCCAGGTGTCCCCCGATGTAGCGCGCGGAAGCGTGCAGCGCGGATGCCTCTTTCGTCAACCTCTCGGCGAGAGTCGTCGTCTTGTGGATGAGTTGCTCGACCTGTTTGAGCTCCGACTTCGTCAGCACGGGCACCTCGACGCGCTGGACCTTCGGCACGGCCGCGGGCTGTTTCGTCTCCGCGCCGTAGAGCTTCTTCTGGAGCTCGACGATCTTGGCCTGCAGGGCCTTCGGGTCCTCGGCCTTGGCCTTGTCGATGGTGGCCGCCATGGCCTCGCGCAGTTGCACCAGGTCGATGGGCGTCAGGGCGCGCGTGGCGCGGCGCTCCCCGAACTTGGGCGTCGCCGACGCGTCATAGGTGTCCTTCGGCAGGATGCGGATCTCCTGGTTCACCTTCAGGAACGCCGGGCTCCAGACGTGGCAGTTGCCCGTCTCGAGGCTGGGCAGCTTCTCGATGACCGACTGGTCGAGGTCGTGCGCGGCGATCCAGTCCTTCATGGCCTTGCGCTCGTGCGCGCCGGTGAGCCGGAAGGCCATGACGGTCTGACAGCCGTTGAGCGCCTTCTTGTTGATCTCCTGCGGCCGCGGGCTAAGGATGAACGCGCCCATGCCGAAGTTACGTCCGATCTTGATCTGGCGGATCAGGCGGTGGAGCATCATCTGCTCCCCGGGCTGCGGGTTCTGCGGCAGAAATTCCTGGCCCTCGTCGAACACCACGCAGATGACCGACGGGTCCATCTTCTTGCGCCGGAACAGCCGCTCGGAGAAATCGGCCACGAAGCGCGCCGTCTGGGCGTCGGTGTCGAACTGGGACACGTCGAGGACCGCGGACAGGTTCTTGTCGCAGATGAGGTCGGCGATCAACGCGCCGGCCGTCGGCTCGAGGGGGATGTCGCCGTGCAGGCCGCCGAACACGGGGATCTTGAGGCCTTGGCCCTTACCGTCCTTGGCCAGGCGCAGGCCGTACCACACGCCGACAGGATCCAGAATAACAACCGGGACGCCGGCCTCGAGCATGAGCTCGACGAGCTTCCCGGCGCCGTGGGTCTTGCCCGAGCCGCGCGCGCCGATCCAGGCGACGGCCTCCGTGCAGATGTCCACGGGCACGTCGAGGGTAGACGACAGGCGCAGCTTTTTCACTGGGCGACTCCTATTGGTTCGATGGTCAGTTCCAGCCGCGGGTGGGTCCGATCGAGCGGCAGCTCCTCCCACGCGGGGGACACGAGCAGCTGGTCGTTGACCACGAACGGCAGCGAACATCCGGCGCGGCACGCCTTTTTGTACTGCCGCTTCTGGTGGACCGGACACCACTCGAGGACGTGCCACAGCGCGTCCATCATGCCCGGGACGTCTCGGCCGATGAGGTCGCCGGGCGTGTAGCGCCCC
>JAQTNG010000002.1 GCA_028714015.1 Elusimicrobiota bacterium
AGGAGACCCGCCTTTGGGACGCGGCCCTCCAGGCCGGACGCTCGATGCGCTCCAAGGAAGACGCGCACGACTACCGCTATTTCCCCGATCCCGACCTCGTGCCTCTCGTCGCCGATCCGAAATGGATCGCCGAGCTCAGGGCCGGCCTCGCCGAATTGCCGTCCGCGAAAAGGGCTCGATTTACGGCCGATTTGGGGCTATCCTCCTACGACGCCGAGGTTCTGACCGGCGACAAGGCCCTCTCCGAGTACTTCGAGAAAGCCGTCGCCGCCGCGCCCGCCGGATCCGCCAAAACCGTGTCCAATCTTCTGACCACCGAGATGCTCGGCCGTCTCAATGCCGAAGGCAAGGCCGCGCCGCAGTCGCCGGTCGCCGCCGCGCACCTGGGAGAGCTCGCCGGCCTCATCGCGGGCGGGACTTTGTCCTCCAAGGGCGCGAAGGACGTCTTCGCCAAAATGTGGGAGACGGGCAGGGGCCCGAAAGCCCTCGTCGAGGAGCTCGGTCTTTCACAAGTCTCCGACGACAAGCAGGTCATGCAATGGGTCCTTCAGGCGCTCGCGGCCAATCCCAAGGCCGCCGCCGATTTGAAGGGGGGCAAGGAAGCCGCGATCGGCTCCATCGTGGGCGGCGTCATGAAGCTCTCCAAGGGGAAGGCGAACCCGGCCCTCGTCAACAAGCTCATCAAGGAGGCCGTCAAAGCATGAACCGCTTCAAGCTTCTCGCTTTCGCGCTGCTGCTGACCGTCCCGGCCCGCGCGTACGACACGATCCGCTTCCTCGAGCCCATCAAGGGCGACGAGCTGGCCAAGCCCGTCGCCGCCGCCGCCTCGGCCGACCGCCTCTATGTCGTCGACGAGAAGAAGAACTCCCTGTTCCTTTACGACCTGTCCGGCAGGCTGATCAAATCCGTCGGCCGCTCCGGAAGCCAGCCGGGCGCCTTCAGCGCGCCGCGCGGCGTCGCCGTCGGACCGAGCGGGCAGGTGTACGTCGCCGACACCGGCAACAGCCGGGTCGAGATTTTCGATCGCGACGGGAACTTCGTCTACGCGTTCGGAGAGAAGGGCTCCGAGCCGGGAAAACTTAAAAACCCCGAGTCGGTCGCCGTCGGCTCGGACGGCCGCATCTTCGTCTCGGACACGGGCAACAACCGCGTCCAGGTGTTCACCGACGAGGGCATCCTCCTTTTCCTTTTTGGCCGCTACGGGAAGGAGCCTGGCCTGTTCAACGACCCGACGCGCATCGCCGTGGATCCGTCCGACAACGTCTTCGTCCTCGATCGCGGCAACGAGCGCATGCAGAAGTTCGACGCCTCCGCGAAGTTCGTCAAGGAGTACGCGCTCCTCGGCAACGACTTCACGGCGGACCAGTACGGCTTCCTCTACGTCGTGGACGGCAGGAACGGCAAGGTCGTCGAGCAGTCCGGCGAAGGCTTCATCATGGGGAAGTTCGGCTCGCTCGGCTCGGGCGTCGGCCAGATGAGGAAGGCCGAAGGCATCGCGATCACGCCTGACGGCGTGCTTATCGTCCTTGATACCGGCAACAACCGCATACACCGGGTCGAGCTGACCAATAAGCTGAAGGTCAAACCTCTGCCTTTGAACCTGCTCACCAAGATGTCGGTGTCCGGCCCCAGCCGGAGCTGGCCTTTCTCGGCCTCGGCCCTCGCGCCGTACGGCGACGACCTGTACGCCTGGCTGCCGAAGGAAAGCCAGTTCGTCCTCATCGACGCGCAGGGCAAGGAGAAGCGGCGCTTCGGCTCCTCCAAGGGCAAGGGCGGCGACGCCACGCGCGGCGTCGGCGGCATGGCGGCCGTGAAGTCGGCGAAGGTCGAGGGCCTGTACGTGACCGACGCCCCCGACCACCGCCTCCAGCAGTTCGGCCTGGACGGCAAGTGGAAGTCGAACGTCGGCGAGGCCCAGGGCTTCTTCGACAGCAAGAAGCGCGAAGGCCGCATGAAGCACCCCGGCGGCGTAGCGATCAACGGCGAGGGCGTCGTGTACGTGGCCGACACCGGTAACCAGCGCATCGACGCGTTCAGCCCCGAGGGCGTGTTCCTGTTCGGCTTCGGGCCCAAGGTCGGCTCCTACACGCTCCTCGAGCCCGTCGCGGTCGCCTGGGACAAAGCCGGCTTCGTCTACTTCGTGGACAAAGGCCTCAAGCGCGTCTTCAAATGCGAGCCCTCCGGGGCCTACATCAACTCGTGGGGCGAGGACGGCGACGGCCCCGGCGAGTTCAAGTCGCCCGTCTCGATCGCCTTCGACGGCCAGAACTACCTCTACACGCTCGACTCGCAGCTGCGCCGCGTCAGCGTTCATACCAAGGACGGCAAATGGCTCGCGGACTTCTTCGCGGGCGGCAAGCAGGATCGCGAGCTCCTCGCGCCGGTCGCCGTCTCCGTCCAGGGCGACAAGCTCGTGATCGCCGACCAGGGCAAGAACCGCCTTGTCAGCTACGACCTCCACCCGATGCTGACCGCGCCGGCCGGCGTCTCGACGAAGACGGCGGACGGCGTCGTCTCGATCTCCTGGGAGCCCGTCGCCGATCCGTGGACCGGCGGCTACGTGGTGACGCGCGCGACGGGCGCGTCCGGCCCGTGGGCGAAGGCGGGCGAGACGAAGTCCGAGACCTTCTCGGACGCGGAGGTCGCGCCTTACGAGAAGTACTGGTACCGCGTCGCCACCAAGTCCAAGACCGCGGACGTGGGCCCGGCCGGCCGGCCGGTCGACGTGTTCGTCGCCGGCTCGTTCAACCGCTCCCCCGTCGAGATTTCGACGATCACGCTCGGCGACATCTTCGCCGCGAACTATAAGTGGTACCTGCGCAATCCGATGGGCTCGGCCGTGCTCACCAACAACGTCAACGCGGCCTTCCAGAACGTGAAGCTGACGTTCAAGCTCAAGGACTACATGGACTTCGGCTTCGACACCGAGATCAAGAAGCTCGACCCGAAGCAGACCGTCGAGATCCCGCTGATCGCGACGCTCAACAACAAGGTGCTCGACGTCAGCGAGGACACGCCGATCCAGGCCGAGTTCACGCTGACCTACTTCGAGGACGGCAAGCAGCAGACGGTGTCGATCACGAAGCCCCTGCGCCTGTACTCCCGCAACGCGATCACCTGGCAGGACCCGCAGCGCATCGCGAACTTCGTGACGCGCAAGGACCCGCCGGTGCGCGATTTCGTGCGCGGCGTCTCGACGTTCGAGTTCAAGAACCGCAAGGCGGCCGCGCTCAACGAGCCGGCCGTCAAGGCGATGCGCATCTGGAACGCGCTATCGGAGTACGGCATCAAGTTCGTCGCCAACCCGTCGAACCCCTTCGCGGCCGCCCACGACGACCCGAACTTCCCGGTGGACTACACGCAGTTTCCGCGCGAGACCCTGCGCAGCAAGGCCGGCCAGTGCTCGGACCTGACCTCGCTGTACGCCGCGATGCTCGAGGACGGCGAGGTCCGCGTGGCCATACTCGACTACCCCGGCCACATGACGATGATGTTCGACACCGAGGCCGAGGACGCCGTCGAGGCGGGCATGCCCGCCGACCTGCTCGTCGAGCACGAGGGCACGATGTGGATCCCGATCGAGGTCACCTACATCGGCAAGCCGTTCATCGACGCGGTCTCGAAGGCCGCGTACGCGTACAAGGCCGAGGCCGAGAAGGGCCGCGTGAAGGTGTACGGCCTGCACAAGGCCTGGGGCACCTACGAGCCGGTCTCGATGGCGCCGACCGACTTCAGCCCGAAGCTCCCTGAGGCGTCCGCGCTCGAGCGGCGATACGACGACCAGGTCAACGTGCTCGCCAAGGACCGCTACGAGTTCCTCAAGAAGCAGTACGAGGCAGACCTCGGCAAGAACGGCAAGGACGTGGAGGCCCAGCTGCAGCTCGGGATCATCGAATATCAGTTCGGCAACCGCGAGGCCGCGGTCACCGAGTTCAACAAGGTCCTTTCTCTCGACCCGGCGAACTCCTCGGCGCTCAACAACCTCGGCAGCGTGGCCTTCCTCGAGGGCGACAACGTCGAGGCCGAGAAACGGTTCACGCAGGCGGCCGAAGCCGAGCCCGACGACGCGATGATCTGGCTGAACCTCGTCAAGACCTCGATCCGGCTTAAGAAGCTGGACAAGGCCAAGGCGATGGGCGAGAAGGCCGTGGCGCTCGCCCCGAGCTTCAAGCCGGCCGTCGACAGCCTCATCAAGGGAAGCTGATTTCCGTCAGGAGGAAAACATCATGAAACTGATTCTCATCGCCTTCATCGCCTCGATGCTCGTGATCCCCGCGCGCGCCGACGAAAAGGCCGCTCCCGCGCCCGCGAAGTCCGGCTGGTCGGACTTCTTCAAGAACTTGAAGAACACCCTGGCCCAGTCCGCCGTCGGCGGAGAGCGCAAGAAGGGCCGCGGCGCCCAAGGCGTGGCGGCCGTGCGCGGCGAAAGCCAGGCCAAGAAGAACATCTCCGACCCGAACGAGCCCGGCATCAAGGGCGATATGAAGAGCTCGAAGGCCAAGAAGGAGCTGGGCTACGACATGGAGCTCGAGGCCGCCATCGACCTGCTCGGCAAGGGCAAGCTCGAGGAGGGCCTCAAGGCCCTCGAGGCCTTCAAGGTCGCGCACCCGAAGCACCGGACCGGCGACGTGGACAAGGCCATCGAGGGCGCAAAGGCGATGATCGCCGAGCAGGGCGCCGCGCCGGCGGCGAAGGAATAGACGCTTCGACGTTCAATGGGGCCCTCGCCGAAAGGCGGGGGCCCTTTTTTTGCGCGGGTCATAAAATTCCCATCAATCATTTACAGCGCTTCTCTTTCATGCACGGCCGGCCAAGACTATACTGTCACCCGAACCAAGACGCAGGCCCATGTCCCCCCAAACCCCGATTCCGAACGCGCGAGAGATCAATGGCGATCGCCTGCTCGCCGAGCTCGACGCCTTTCTCGCCGGGACTCTCGGAGAACTCGAAGCGGCGCCCGCGAGAGGACCGAAAGCTCCGAAGGTCTTGGTGGTCGACGACAGCCATGAGAATCGCGACGTCGTGCGAAGCCTGCTCGAACACAACGGCTACGAAGTCGTCGAGGCGGCCAACGGCGCCGAGGGCCTGAGGCAAGCGATCGCGGAGCGGCCCGACCTCGTTCTGACCGACTTCAACATGCCCTTGATGAACGGCTACGAGCTTTTCCTGGAGCTGCGTCTCGATTTCGACCTGCGGAGGGTCCCGATCATCATGTTCATGGGGGCGGGCAACCGCAAATGCTTGAAGGAGATGGGGCTGCACGTTTCCGCCTTCTTGGAGAAGCCCGTGTCCAACCGCCGCCTCCTCGACACCGTCCACGCCGCATTGGGGGGGGCGCCCGCCAAGCCCGCTGCTTCGCACGAGATCGTCCTGGACGCGAGGCCGCTGAGGCCCGCCGCCCGGCCGGGCCGCTCATCGCCGGAAATGGAGCCGATGGCTTCCCTGGAAGGGCTGCAGGAGGCGGGCGACGTCCTGATAGACACCGAGACGGTGGACGAGGAGGAGCGGGAGTCCGGCCTCGAGTTTCTGGTCCAGGACTCTCCTCTGATCAAATACGTCAACCGAATCCTGCTGAGCGCCATCCAATTGGGCGCCAGCGACATCCACATCGAGCCGCAGGAGAAGGTGATCAACGTGCGCGTGCGCCTCAACGGCTCGCTTTCCCGCCTGTGCACGCTGCCCGCCGCTCTCGGCGCCAGATTGAGCGCCCGCATCAAGATCATCTCGAATCTCGTCATCACCGAGCGGCGCAGGCCGCAGGACGGGCAGTTCCGGATAACGGCGCAGGGCAAGAAGATCGAATTCCGGGTCAGCATCCTGCCCGGCATCTACGGCGAGAAGATCATGATGCGCGTCCTGGGATCCGGCAAGCTCAAGGCGGCTCCTTCGGAGATCGGCTTCAATCCTCGGGATCTGGAATGCGTCGAAAAAGCGGTCCAGTCCCAAAACGGCCTGATCCTGGTCACCGGGCCGACGGGCGCCGGCAAGACGACCACTCTCTACACGATGATCGGCATGCTGAACAAGCCCGACGTCAACATCATGACCGCGGAGGACCCGGTCGAGTACGAGCTCCCCGGCATTCATCAGGTCCACGTCAAGCCCGCGATCGGCCTGACCTTCGAGGCGGTGCTGCGCTCCCTCCTCCGCCAGGATCCCGACATCATGCTCATCGGGGAGATCCGGGACCTGGAGACCGCGGACATCGCCGTGAAGGCCTCGATCACGGGCCACCTCGTGCTCTCCACTTTGCACACCAACAGCGCTCCCGCGACCATCGCGCGCCTGACGCAGATGGGGATCAAGCCGTATCTGGCGGCGGCCAGCCTCAAGATGGTGGTCGCCCAGCGGCTCGTCAAGCTGCTGTGCCCGAACTGCAAGCTGCAGGTGCCGATCTCCGAAGCGGAAAAGAGGATGCTCACCGAGGAGGAAGTCTTGCCGATGCGGGAGATCTACCGCGGCGTCGGCTGCTCCGCCTGCGGCCAGACCGGCTACGCGGGGCGCAGGCCCATTTTCGAGGTCATGCCGATCCGCACGGCCGCCATGCGCCAGATGATCCTGTCGTCGAACGACGTCGTTTCGCTGACGGAGCTCGCCGCGCAAGAAGGCATGACGAGCCTGCGCCAGTCCGCGCTGGGGATGGTCGCCTCCGGCGAGACCTCGCTGAGCGAGGCTCTCAAGATCGTTTTGTCGGAGTGACGGCGCGGCTAGCGCTTGCCTTGGAGGCGCTTGATCAAGCCCGTCGTCGAGTAGCCCTTCTTCAGGGCCACGATGACGACCTTGCCGGCGTGCTTGGCCTCGGGCAGGTCGGAGGGCTTGTAGTCGCCGCCCTTGACCTGGACGTCGGGCTTGAGGCGCGCCATGAGCTTCTCGGGCGTGGTCTCGTCGAACTTGACCACGGCGTCGACGCAGCCGAGCGCGGCGACGACTTCGGCGCGGTCGCGCCAGGTGTTGACGGGCCGTCCGGGCGCTTTGTCGAGAGCGCGCGCGGAGCGGTCGGAGTTGATGCCGACGACGAGCAGGTCGCCCGAGGCCTTCGCCTTCTCGAGCACCTTCACGTGGCCGGCGTGCAGGATGTCGAAGACTCCGTTCGTGAAGACGACGACGCGGCCTTCCCAGCGCCACAGCTCCCGCAGGGTCGCGAGCTTCTTGAGCGGGAGGATCTTGGAGGTCGAGCTCATCAGCCGTGGGCCAGGGGGGCGCCGGGGAACAGCTCGTCCTCGAGAATGCCGCACCAGATCTGGATGACCGTGATGTGGGCCTCCTGTATTCGCGCGGTCGATTCCGAAGGCACGCACACGCAGTAATCGCACAGGGCCTTGAGCTTGCCGCCGGAGCGGCCCGTCAGGCCGATCACCGTCAGGCCGAGCTCGCGCGCGGCGGCGGCGGCCTTCAGCACGTTCTTGGAGTTCCCGGAGGTCGAGATCGCGACGGCGACGTCGCCGGGCCGGCCGAGCGCGCGCAGCGGGCGCTCGAAGACGAACTCGAAGCCGAAGTCGTTGGCGATCGAGGTCAGGTCGCTTTGGTTGGCCGACAGCGCGATCGCGGGCAGGCCGGGGCGGTTGCGCCGGTAGCGGCCGGTGAGCTCGTCGGCGAAATTAATCGCGTCGCACGAGGAGCCGCCGTTGCCGAAGGACAGGAGCTTGCCGCCGTTGCGGTAGGAGCGCAGCAGGTCCTTGGCGGCCGCGTCGATGACGGGGGAGAGCTTGGCGACGGAGGTCAGGACCGCGGCCGACTCTTTGAGCTGGGAGACGATGGTCTTGCGGAAGTCGTCAGACATTCGAGGGCTCCTTTGCGTCGAGCAGTCCGGTTTTCTCGATGAAGTGGGTGTCGAAGTCGCCGCTCATGAACACGGGATGGGCGACGACCTTCGCGTGCATCCCGGCGGTCGTCTTGACGCCGACGATCTTGAGCTCGCCGAGAGCCCGCAGGGAGCGGCGCAGGGCCGTGGGGCGGTCCCCGGCGCTGATGATGAGCTTGGCGATCATGCTGTCGTAGTAGCTCGGGATCGTGTAGCCGGCGTAGACGTGGGTGTCCACGCGCACGCCCGCGCCGCCCGGCAGCTCGATCGACTCGATCCGGCCCGGGCAGGGCATGAAGTTGTTGTCCGGGTCCTCGGCGTTGATGCGGTGCTCGATCGCGTGGCAGCGGATCTCGGAGGCGCGCTCCTGGCCGAAAGGGAGCTTCTCGCCGGCGGCGACGCGGATCATCAGCTCCATCAGGTCGACGCCCGCGACGGCCTCGGTCACCGGGTGCTCGACCTGCAGGCGCGCGTTGACCTCGATGAAATAGAATTTGCCGTCCTGGAAAAGGAACTCGACGGTGCCGACGTTCTGGTAGTTCGCGGCTTTCGCCAGGCGAATGGCGGCCGCCTGCATGTCCCGGCGGATCTCCGGCGTCAGCGCGGGCGAGGGCGATTCCTCGACGAGCTTCTGGTGGCGGCGCTGGACCGTGCAGTCGCGCTCCGGGAAAGCCACCACGTTGCCGTGGTTGTCCGCGATGATCTGGATCTCGACGTGGCGCGGGCGCTCGAGCAGCTTTTCGATGAACACCGAGCCGTCGCCGAAGGCGGCCTTCGCCTCGGTCGCGGCGGCCTCGAGCTGGGGCTTGAGCTCCGCGGGCGTGCGCACGATGCGCATGCCCTTGCCGCCGCCGCCGGCTGAGGCCTTGATCAGGACGGGATAGCCGATCGCCGCGACCTCCTTGGAGACGTCGGTCGTGATGTCGCCTTCGGTTCCGGGCACGACCGGCACGTTCGCGACGGTCGCGACGGCCTTGCCCGTGCTCTTGAAGCCGAGCTTGCGGCTCGCGGCGGGGGGCGGCCCGATGAAGGTGAAGCCGCGCTTGGCGCAGAGCTCGGAGAAGTCGGCGTTCTCCGACAAAAATCCATATCCGGGATGAATCGCGTCGGCGCCGGTGATCTTCGCGGCGGAGAGGACGGCTTCCTGGTCGAGGTAGGAGAGCTTCGAGGGGCCGGGCCCGATGCAGACCGACTCGTCGGCCATCGCCACGTGGCGCGACTCGCGGTCGGCCTCGGAGTAGACGGCGACGGTCTTGATGCCGAGCTCGCGCGCGGCGCGGATCACGCGCACGGCGATCTCGGAGCGGTTGGCGATCAGGATTTTCTTGAACACGGTATATTCCTCATTGATTGGGGGCGTTGAGCTTGCGGCGGATTTCTTGGATATAGGCGAGGTCTTGAGATCGAACGCACAGCTGGCCGGCGCGGTCCGCGTCGGACAGAGCCTCGCCGGGCCGGCTGAGAGTGAGGTACGCCTCGGAGCGCGCGAGCAGGATTTCGCACTGGTCGGCGGGCGAGATGCTCGGGAAGGCCAGCATCTGGGCGAACTGATCGAGCGCCAATTCGGGCTTCCGGAGCGCGTTCTTGTAGGTGTCGGCGAGAATCGCGTGCAGGTGGTACAGGCTCTTGAGCGTCAGGTTGGACGGATACACCCGGGAGAGCTCGATCGCGGCCAGGCATTGGCGCTCGGTGTCCCCCGGCGACTTCCGGTAGTAGGCGGCCTCGCAGAGATATCCGCGGGCCATCGGGTCGCGCGGGTTGACCGGGGCCGCGGCCTGGGCGAGTATGAGGCCCATGTCCGCGTTGTTTTTTTCGAAGGCCTCTTCGACCTTGCGCATCAGCACCCAGCTGTAGGGCCGGACCCACTTTTTGTTCTCCTCGACGAACAGGACGCGGTCGGTTCGCGGGGCCGCGCCTTCAATCGCGAGCTCATAGGCGAGGAGCACGGCGCCCGGCTCGATGTGGTCGACGCGCAGGCCGGACCAGGCCCAGGTGGAGGTGTCGCGGGAGGCGACGAACTCGTCGAGCGTGCAGTATTTCCGGGCCGATTCGGAGAACTGGGAGTAGGCGGCGGCGTAGTTTCGCGCGCGCAGCGCCTCGAGGTACTGGATGGCGGCGCGGTGAGAGGCGTTCTCGGGCTTGTTGTTCTCGGTCCAGTACCAGACGGTGACGAGGGAGGCGACGACGGCGAAGGTGGCGAAGGCGACGGTGACGGTTCGGCGCACCGTCCCGATCCAGCGCGGCGGCTTCGGGACGTCGTCGGCCTGCGGCGGCGCGACGGCGGACCAGGGGTCGTTGGAGACGGAAGGCGCCGCGAACTGATCCCGAGCCTGCCGGCCCGCGACGGGAAGGGGCGCGCTCGGCGCGGGGCCGAGCGCGGCGCCCGGCTCGACCGCCTTCATCTTCGCGGGCGGCAGAGCCCCGGGCGCCGGCGCGGCGGGGGGCGGCGGGTCCTTCTTGCCGAGCGGTCCTTTGACGATGTGCTTGACGACCGTCGCCGGGATGTCGGACTTCGGCGCGCCCGGGATGGCCGTCGGGGGCGGCGGCGCCACGACGGTCCCGAGGTCGGAAATCGGGTTGCCGCACTTGTCGCAGTAGTTCTTGGCGAGCGAGTTCTGGAAGCCGCAGCCGCCGCAGACGCGCGTGTTCTTGCCGCCGCACTTGGCGCACTGCGAGAGCGGCGTCGCCGAAGCGGCGCCGCACTGCGTGCACAAGATCGCGGCGTTCGACATTAGGCCGCCCCCGCCCTTCGGGGGGTGCGCAGAGGACGCGAAGGAAAACCTTTTATCATCTAGTCTCGAGGAGGAGAAGCGGCTGGCCGTATTCCACGGCCTGGCCGGCGTCGATGAAAATCTTGGCCACGCGGCCGGCGTGCGCGGCGACGATGGGCTTCGACGCCCCGGAGCCGGTCACGATCACGCCGATGACGTCGCCCGCGGCGATCTCGACGCCCTCCTCGGTCTTGCGCGCCTTGCCGGGC
Organism: Elusimicrobiota bacterium; assembly: GCA_028714015.1. Lineage (GTDB taxonomy): Bacteria > Elusimicrobiota > Elusimicrobia > UBA1565 > UBA9628 > GWA2-66-18. The sequence goes on from JAQTNG010000002.1 coordinate 10,782, forward strand.
TCGCTCCACTGGAAGACGCCGACGCCGTCGCTCGCGACCGGGATGAAGCGGCCCGAGGGCATCGCGGGCGCCGTGAGTTGGGCCGGGTCATGGGCGCCCAGGGCCGTCAGGGAGAAACCGGTCCCGTTCTTGCGGTAGACGACTTCGGCGAGGTCGGCGGTTTTCATCCAATCGGCGACGGCTTTGATGGGGGCGGCGTCCATGGCTATTTCCTCTTGGTCTTGGCGGCTTTGCGCCGCAGCAGGTTGCGCGGATTGGCGGGCAGCAGGCCCGAGGCGAGCGGGTCGAAGGCGAGCGGCAGGAGCTTGTACACCGTGGTCTTGTAGACGGAGCGGCGCCCGGTCGCGGGATTCAGGTCCACGAGGTAGAGGTCGGTGTCCTTGTCGCTGAACTCGTGCATGACCTGGCGGCAGGCGCCGCAGGGCTTGGCCGCGGCGCCGACGACGGCGACGGCCCGGATCGCGTCGTGGCCGCTGGCGACCGCGTGGTAGATCGCGGCGCGCTCCGCGCACATCGAGAGGCCGTAGCTCGCGTTCTCCACGTTGCAGCCGGCGAACACCCGGCCGCCGTCGGTGAGCACGGCGGCGCCGACGGAGTAGCGCGAGTAAGGGCAGTACGCGCGCTTCTGCGCCTGGACGGCGGCTTCGATGAGGCGGTCGATCGAGCGTTTGGGATTCTTGGCCATTAGAGGTATTTCCTCACGAGCAGGTCGAGCTTCTTGAGCGTGGCTTTATTGCGGGCTTCGGGGGCGGTGAACAAAGCGCCCTTGAGGGCTTCGGAAAACGCGGGCTCGAGCGGCGCCGCGGCGATGCGCGGCACGGCCAGGCGCATCAGCTTCTGCGCGTTGGCCGAGTTCGCGTGGAGGTTGGCCACGACCATCTCGGTGTTGACCTCCTCGCCTTCCTTCCAGCAGTCGTAGTCGGTGACCATCGCGGCCTGCGAGTAGACGAGCTCGGCCTCGCGGGCGAGCTTGGCCTCGGTGGCGGCGGTCATGCCGATCAAGGACCAGCCGAAGGAGCGGTGCATCTCGGACTCCGCCTTCGTCGAGAACGCGGGGCCTTCCATGCAGCAGTAGGTGCCGCCGAACACGGACTTGATGCCGAGCTCTTGGGCGCATCTGAAAACGACGGCATTTTGGCCTGGAGCAAACGGCGGGTTCAGGGCGATGTGCGCGACCAGGCCGTTGCCGAAGAAGGTCTGGACCCGGTCCTTGGTGCGGTCCACGAGCTGGTCGGGAAACACGAAGGTGCGGGGCGGCAGCTCCTCCTTGAGGGAACCGACCGCGCTGAAGGCGAGCACGCGCTCGACGCCGAGGGACTTGAGCGCCCACATGTTGGCGCGCTGGTTGATCTCGGTCGGGGTGACGACGTGGCCGCGGCCGTGGCGCGGCAGGAAGGCGCAGGGAACGCCCTCGAGCTCGCCCAAGGTGATGGGGCCGGAGTGGGGCCCGAACGGCGTCTTGAGGCGGAGCTCGCGCGTGTTGGTGATCGCGTCGGAGGAGTAGAGGCCGCTGCCTCCGATGACGCCGACTTTCGCGTAAGGCTTGGTCTTCTTCAAGGGCAATACCCTCCCAGGGGCAGGAGCTCTTTGATCAGGTCGTAGAGCGTTTCGAGATTGACGGGCTTCTGGACGAAGCGGGTCTTCGGGTCGTTCGGCAGGAGCTTTTTGAGCTTCTCGTACGAGTGCGCCGACATGAAGATCACCGGAATGTTCTTCGTGGCCTCGTCCTTCTGCAGGACCTGGTACGCGGAGGAGCCGTACGCGCCGGGCATCTGTATGTCGGTGAGGATCAGATGCGGGCGGTGCTCGGCGGCCTTCTGCGCGAGCTGGTAGCCGTCGTTGACGACGATCACCCGGTTGCCCTTGCTGGACAGGTAGTCGTCCAGGAGCCCGGTGATGTCGGGGTTGTCGTCGGCGATCAGGATCTGGGCGATCATTTGGCGGCGAGCAGCTTCTCCATGATGGCCGGGTAGATGGGGAAGCGGCGGCAGAGGGCGGTGACGCCTTGCTTGACGCGCGCCAGCGCCGCATCGTCGGCCCGCACCTTGAGCGCGTCGTCGATGAGCGCGGCGACCTCGTCCATTTCCTTCTCGCCCATCCCGCGCGTCGTGATCGCGGGCGTGCCGATGCGCACGCCGGAGGCGATGAACGGCTTCTGCGGGTCGTAGGGGATCGCGTTCTTGTTGACCGTGATGCCGGCCTTGTCGAGCGCCTCCTCGGCCTCCTTGCCCGTGGCGTTCTTCGGGCGCAGGTCCACGGAGAACAGGTGGCAGTCGGTGCCGCCGGCGACGATGCGGAAGCCCTTCTCGGCCAGGGACTTGGAGAGGCGCCGGGCGTTGGCGATGACCTGGGTCTGGTATTGCTTGAACTCGGGCCGCAGCGCCTCGCCGAAGCAGACCGCCTTCGCGGCGATGACGTGCATCAGCGGTCCGCCCTGCTCGCCGGGGAACACGCTCGAGTCCAGGGCCTTGGCGTGGGCCGACTTGCACATCACCATCCCGCCGCGGGGGCCGCGCAGGGTCTTGTGCGTCGTCGTGGTCGTGAAATCGGCCAGGCCCACGGGGGAAGGATAGACGCCCGCGGCGATGAGGCCCGCGTAGTGGGCGATGTCGGCCGCGAAATACGCGCCGACCTCGTCGGCGATTTTCTTGAGGCGCGCCCAATCGATGACGCGCGAATAGTTCGACGCGCCGACGAAGAGGATGCGCGGCTTCTGCTCGCGCGCGTCCTTCTCGGCCAGATCGTAATCGATCAATTCGTCTTCTTTACGGACGTTTATGGGAATAATCTTGTAGTACTTGCCGGAGAAGTTCATCGGGTGCCCGTGCGACAGGTGGCCGCCGTGGGCGAGGTTGAGGCCCATGACGCCGTCGCCGGGCTTGAGTACCGAGAGGTACATGGCCATGTTGGCCTGCGAGCCGGAGTGCGGCTGGACGTTGACGTGCTCGGCGCCGAAGAGTTTTTTGGCGCGCTCGATCGCGAGCGTCTCGGCCTGGTCGACGAACTCGCAGCCGCCGTAGTAGCGCTTGCCCGGGTAGCCCTCGGCGTACTTGTTCGTCAGCAGGGAGCCCTGGGCCTCGAGCACGGCCTCGGAGGTGTAGTTCTCCGAGGCGATCAGCTCGAGGTTGTCGGACTGGCGGCGCGCCTCGCGCGCGATCGCCGCGTATATTTCGGGGTCCTGCTCAGCGAGGGTTCGGGGCATGGGATTCTCTCCTGACGATGATTTGGAGCGCTTCCTCGATCGAGGAGGCGCAGGCCTGATATTCCGCGGCGTCGGCGCCGACGGGATCTTCGACGTCGACGGGCTTCAGACCCGCGGCCTCGCGCAAAACGAAGAGCTTGGCCTTGGTCTCGGGAAAACGGGCGAGGAGTTCGTCGCGGTGGGCGCGCTCCATCACGTAGACGGCGTCGGCCGCGTCGAGGAGCGCCTTGTCGACGCGGCGGGCGCGGTGCGCGACGGGACCGACGCCCCGGGCGGCGAAGATCGCGGCGGCGCCGCGCGAGAGCGGCATGCCGATCGCGGCCTGGGTGCCGGCGGAGGAGGCGGCGCACGGAAGACCGGCTTCACGGGAAAGCTTGACGAAGAAATGCTCGGCCAGGGGCGAACGGCAGGTGTTGCCCGTGCAGACGAACAAAACGGAGCGGGTCATGCCGTCAGCGCCCCCGAGATCGCCTCGGCCGAGATCAGGCCGACCTTGGTCACGCGCGGCTTGTCGCCCGAAGCGTCCACGAGGGTCGGATCGCCGTCCGGCGCGATTCCGCCGTCGATGAGCAGGTCGATGTCCGCGCCGAGTTCGGCGAGGACGTCGGAGGCGTTGAGCTTGGCGGGCTTCCCCGATTTGTTGGCGCTGGTGTAGATCCACGGCACGCCGGAGGCCTCGATCATCGCGCGCGCGGCGGGATGCGCGGGCACGCGGATGGCGACGGTCGGGTATTCGGGGAAGGTGAGCAGACGGCCCTGGGCCGTCGGCTTGAGCAGGAGCAGGAGCGGGCCGGGCCAGAACTTGGCGGCGAGCGCTTCGGCGAGCGGCGTCCACTCGACCCAGGCTTTGGCGGCCTCGGTCGAATGCACCATGACCGCGAGCGGTTTTAAAGTGGACCGCTCTTTGACCTGAAGAACGCGGCGCGTGGCGGCCTTGATCAGGCCGGTCGAGCCGACGGCGTAGGAGCTCTCGGTCGGGAAGGCGACGAGCTTGCAGCCCTTGCCCGCGGCGCCGGCTTTGGCCGCGTCGGCGGGGGATAAGGTTCCGGCGGTCAGCGAAAGGGTCTCAGGCATGGGAGGGCTCCGGGTCGGGGTGAAGCACGATCACGAACTCGCCGAGGATCTCGGCGCGCGCGGCGAGGTTCTCGCGGACGGAGGCGGCGGTTCCGCGGATCCACTCCTCATGAATCTTCGACAATTCGCGAACGGCAACGACTTGGGCGCTCGCTCCGACGGCCATTATGACGTCCTCGAGCAGTTCTAGGACTCGGAACGGCGACTCGTAAATAACGATCGTGCGGTCCAACAGCTTTGACGCTTCAAGCGCCTTGCGGCGCTTGGACGACGTCCTCGGCAGAAATCCCAGGAAAATAAATGAATCGCCGGGCAGGCCGGAACCCGCGACGGCGGTGGCGACGGCGCACGGACCCGGCAGCGCGGTCACGGGAAGGCCCTCGCGACGCGCTGCCGCCACCGCCTTGCGGCCGGGATCGGACACCCCGGGCAATCCGCCGTCCGAAACCAACGAGACCGCGTCGCCTCGGCGGACTCGTTCGAGGAGCTTGTCGACGGAACGGGGATCATTCTCATCGTAGCGCTCGAGGGGAATCCCTAATCCGAAATGGCTCATCAAATGTCTTGTCCGGCGCGTGTCCTCGCAGAACACCACCTTCGATTCCTTCAACGTGCGCAGCGCCCGCGCGGTCATGTCTTCCAGATTGCCCAACGGCGTGGGAACCACATAGAGCATCAGTGCGCCGCCGGCTCGCGCGACCATTCGGAGAGCTCGAGGCGCATGAAGGTCTCTACGACCTTGGGGTCGAACTGCGTCCCCGCGCCCTTTTTCAGCTCGGCGAGGGCGACGTCGCGGCCGAGCGCCTTGCGGTAGGGGCGGTCGCTCATCATCGCGTCCCAGGCATCTAAGCAAGCCACGATGCGGGCCCCTAGAGGAATCTGCTCGCCCTTGAGGCCCTCGGGGTAGCCGCGGCCGTCGAACCACTCCTGGTGGTACAGCACCATCTGGGCCACGGGGCCGAGGTACTTAACGGGAGCCAGAATTTGATGCCCGATGATCGGGTGCTTCTTCATCTCCTCGTATTCCTCGGGCGTGAGCTTGCCCGGCTTGAGGAGGATCGCCTCGTCGATGCCGATCTTGCCGATGTCGTGCAGGAGCGCGGCGTACTCGACGTGGCGGACCATCGGATCGGACAGCCCCATCTCCTGGGCGACGCGGCGGGCCTTCACGCGCGCGCGGTCGGAGTGCTCGGCGGTGTAGGCGTCCTTCGAGTCCACGGCGCGGGCCAAGGTCTGGACCATCTCGAGGTAGAAGATCTGGAGGTTGTCGAACATGTCCATGTTGTGGAGCATGACGGCGGCCTCGCCGGCGAGTATGCTGAGGAACTTGACGTTGTAGTCGCTGAACGGCTCCGCGCCGACCTTCGCGTGCAGATTAAGAACGCCGATCGGCTTGCCCTTGACCAGCAGGGGGATGGAGACGAAGGGCTCGACGTCGCCGGTGGCGGGGGCGAGGTAGCGCGGGTCGTTGGCCGGGTCGGCGACGAAGATCGGCTGGCCGGAGGCGAAGGCCTTGCCGGCGACGCCCTCCCCGGGCTTGAGGAAGAGCTTCTGCGCGTTCTCCATGATCAGGCTGCGCGCGGCGACGATCTTGAGGCAGCCCTCCTTCTCCTCCCAGTTCATGACCGAGCCGCGGTCGCACTTCATGAGCTGGCAGGCGCAGTCCAGGACCGCGCGGCCGAACTCTTCCCGGGAGATGGCCCCTGAGTGGGACACGCCGTGCTCCTGGAGCGCCAGCAGCATGTTCAGCAGCTCGTCGAGCTTGCTCCAGCCCTCGGGCGCGCGCGCCGGCGCGGGGACGCGCTCGGGGCGGGACGCTTCCAGGGAATAGAGCCGGCGAAGGGTGAGGGCGAGGGCGGCCAGGAGGACGACGCACAGGCCCGCGGCCCACCAGAATAAGCCTACCATGGGGCGTATTTTACTTCTTTTTTTCGGGCTCCATGAGCCTGCGGGCCTCGGCTTCGCCGACCATGTCTAGGAGCTGGGCGGTCGCGCCCTTGCGCATCGCGTCGTCGCCGGTTTGGCGGGCGTAGCGGACGAGCAGGGGGATGATCTTGGGGCTGCGCGTGCTGAAGGCCGCGGTGGCCCAGAACAGGCGATCGGTGTCGTTTTTGACGGCATCGTGCTCGGCGACGAGCGCCGCGGCTTCCTCGTCGGTGGACGAGACCCCGATCTTGAGGGCTATATGGTGGCGGATCTCGAGGTCGACCTTGGGGTCGCGGAGCAAGTCCAGCATCTGGGCGCGGGTCGCGCGCGCGTCCGCGAGTTCGATCGGGGCCGCGACCGCGAGCGCGGCGCGTTCGCTCGCGATCAGATCGCCCGAGCGGCTCCAGGCGCGCAGCTTGGGCAAGGTCTGCCTCCAGTAATAGCGGCCGAGCAAAGTCCCGACCTTCGCGCTTTGCTCGCCCTTTCTCTCGAGCAGGGACTGCGATTTTTCGGGCTCCCATTGCGCGAGCGCGGACAGCGCCTCGTATTGGGTCCACCAGGAGTTGCGCTCCGTCATCACGTTGTTCTCGGTGACGGCGCTCGCGCCGAACTTTCGCTCGGCGATGGCGCGGATCATGGGCAAAGCCACGCGCGAGCGCAGCCGGAATGCCCCGTTGACGCCGAACAGCTGGGCCTCGGGCTCGGGCTGGCGCAGGTAGTTCATGAAGATCGGCTCGAGCTGCGGGTTTCCCGGCGTGAGCCGAGAGAGGGAGGCCATCACCGAGTCGCGCGTGTACGTGTCCGTGAAGCGCGAGAACAGATCGAACAGCTGGGCCACGTCCTGGCCCGAAACGGGGGAGGTCTTGGCGAGCTGATCGAGGATCTTGGTCTTTTCGGCCGCGCTGGTGGCCTCGATGAAGCGGTCCTTGAGCACGGTCACGCTTACAGCGGCGACGGGCGCCGCGGGCGGCGTCTCGGCGGCCCGAGCCGGCGCGGACAGGAGCAAGGCGGCGATGAGGAGGCTGATCATGATTTTCTCCGGGACAAAGTCCGGGACAGCGCCGCCTCGAGGCTGACGAGGCGGTAGCCGGCGGCGTCCACGACGGTCATCGTCTTGGGGCATAGGTCGAGGTCCCAGGACGACCGAATCAAGACGGCGGCGGTTTTGGCCGCGGCCGTTTTGGCGAGGAGCCGCAAAGCGGCGGCCTGGCCCGGGAAGCGCCGGGCCTCGAAACACAAAAAGATCACGCGTTTCGCCCGACGCGCGAGCTCGGGAAAAGAGCCGAGGTCCGAGCCGACGATGGGCGCGCGGGCGAACGCGCACCCTCGCGCCAGGCGGCGCACGAGCGCCTCGGGGCCGCCGGGGCCGCCCTCGAAGGTGAAGCGCTCTCGCACCTCCCTGAAATCCGGGAGCACGACGAGCGTCTCCGGGGACCGGGGAACCGGCAGACGCGTCACGCCGCGCCGCGCCACGACGACGGCCTTGGCCGCGATGCGGGCGGACAGCTTCGCCCCCTCGGACAGCGAGGCCGCGGGCGCCTTGCGCCGCCGGAGCAGGCGGGTGATGCGCGCGTCGGCGGCGGAGAGCTGCTCCTCGGGCGCGCCGGCCTCGCGCAGAAGGTCGACCGCGTCGGTCATGCCCTGGAGGTCGTGGGCGATCATCAGCACGTCGTGGCCCGCGTCGAGGCACTTGAGCGTGGCCTCGGCGACCGGCCAGCGCTTGGTGATCGCCCCCATGCACAGATCGTCGCTGACGACGAGGCCGTCGTAGCCGAGCTCGCCGCGCAGGACGTCCCGCACGATTTTTTTAGAAAACGTCCCCAACTCAGCGTCCAGGGAGGGGTATCTGACGTGCGAGGTCATGACCGCGTCCACCCCCGCGGCGCAGGCGGCGCGGAAAGGGGCGAGGTGCGTGCGCGAGAACGCCGCGCGCGGCAGCCGGATCGTGGGTAGGTCGATGTGCGCGTCCACGGTCGCCGCGCCCTTGCCGGGGAAATGCTTCGCGCACGCGGAGACGTCGTTGTCCTGCATCCCGCGGATGAAGGCGGCGCCGAGGCGTCCCGCCAGAGCCGGATCCGAGCCGAAGGACCTGATGCCGATGCCGGGGTTGTAGACCTTGGTCGCCACGTCGAGCACGGGCGCGAGGTTCATGCGGATGCCCAACGGCGCCAGCTCGCGCGCCATCTGGCGGCCGACGGCGTACGCGAGCTTCGGGTCCTTCGCGCGGCCCAGGGCGGCGTTGCCGGGAAACGGGGTCACCCCGCTTTTGAATCTCAGCACCCAGCCGCCCTCGTGGTCGATCGCGACGAGCAGGGGGCGGCCAAGGCGCTGCTCGAGCTCGGACACGTAGGCCCTGGTCTGCGCGGGCGTCTCGATGTTGCGCGCGAGCAGGAGGACGCCGGTGGCCTGCGTGGACTTGAACAGGGACACCGTCTGGCGCGACGGCTTGAGGCCGTAAACGCCGAACATGAACAAACGCCCCGGATCGGTCATGGCGCAAGTTTAACAAAGGGGCGCGTCGGTTTTGTTAAAGTATGAACATGGACGCCCTCACTTTTCTACGCGAACGGGTGGGACTGTTCGCCGGCGTCTCCGAGGAGCACCTGACGGCCCTGGCGACAGAGTCGACCCTCAGCACCTACAAGAGCGGCCAAACCATCATGTTCAAAGGCGCGACCGTCGACGGCCTTCATGTCATGGCCGTGGGGAAGGCCGGGGTCTTCATCAAGCCTCCGACGCAGCCTGTAATACAGGTCGCCGAACTCATATCGGGCGACGTGTTCGGCGAGGTCTCGATCATCGAAAACGGCACGGCCGGGGCGACGATCAAGTGCATCGAGGACGGGACCTTCGTCCTGAACATTCCCCAGGACGCCTTCCGCGTCCTGCTGACCGAAAGCCCCGAGTTCGTGGCCCGCGTGAAGGCCCTGATCGCCTCGCGCAAAGCGCCGTAGGGGCCCAGTCGAAGCGGGCCATAGGGCCCTGTTCGGCCGGCGCGGCCGGCGCTATCATAAGCTTATGGATGCCCTGACCTTCCTGCGCGAGCGGGTGCCGTTGTTCGCCGGCGTGAACGAGGAGAACCTGGCCGCCTTGGCGGAATCCTCCGTCGAGCTTTCATTCCGCGCCGGGCAGACCATCCTCTTCAAGGGCGCGACCGTCGACGGCCTGCACCTCGTCGTCTCCGGCAAGGCCGGCGTTTACGTGAAATCGACGAACAAGACCATGGTCCGCGTCGCCGAACTCGGCGCGGGCGAGGTGTTCGGCGAGATGTCCATCGTCGAGATGGGCACCGCGGGCGCCGCGATCAAGGCCGAGAGCGACGCGCAGGTTCTGATGATTCCCCAGGAATCCTTCCGCCACGTCCTTCAGCAGGACGAGGGGTTCGCCGTGCGCGTCAACATCCTGATCGTCTCGCGCCGGTCCGCTCCCGTCTCGATCCCCGCGTAAGCTACTCGCTGAACGCCACCTCGATGTCGCGCGCGTCCCCGCGCCCCTGATCGTCGACGACCCGCACCGTGCTGCGTCCCGGGCGCGGCGTCCAGAACAGAGGCTTGCCCGCGAGCGCATGCCCGACCAAAGCGCCGTCGGCGAACCAGAACAGCTCGCGCGCGTCGGCGTCGGCCACGGCCGAGAGGGGGATGGCGCCCGGATCGGCCGCGCTCGCGTGATACGTCACGCCGCTCAGCGGAGAGGTAATGCGCGGAGGCAGCCCGCGGCCGGAGCGGTCGGTCAGGCCGCACGCGGGATCGTAGGCGGGAGGCCGGCGGCGCGGAATTCCGGCCTGACGAAAAATACGCAGCAGGTCGGACGGCCAGAACTCGAAGACCTCGCGGCGGGCTCCGGCCGACCGGCAGGCGCGGCGCCCCGAGGTCTTGTCGACGAGCACCTCGCGGTGCACGTCGCACATCGCGATCGGCGAGACGCCGGGGATGAACCAGGTTTTCGAGCGGCGCGGGCAATGCGGGCCGGGGGAGCCGCCCGGGACGGCGCAGACCTCGATGGAGACGGCCTTGAGATCATGCTGGCCGAGCGCGTACGCGTCGCGCATCGGCCCGCGCGCCTGCATCGCGTCCACGATGTCGAAGAACAGCGGGGCGGCCGCCTCCGCGCCGACGAAGGCCGGGTTGCTTTCGCCCCGGAAATCCCCGATCCATACGACGAGCGCGTACTGTCCGAAGACGCCGGCGGACCACGCGTCGCGGAAGGCCCACGAGGTCCCCGTTTTCCAGTAGACGGGAAGCGCGCCCGCGCGCCACTCCTCGCGAAACGACTGCCGCGGGCGCGGATTGGACTTGAGGCCGTCCATCGTGAGGAACACGGCGTCCTGCGACAGGAGCCGCACGCCCGGCTCCCGCGGATCGGCGGCCGTGCGGCGCAGCGGCTTGAGCTCCCCGCCGTTGCCGAGCATGGCGTAGAGACGCGCGAGATCCTCCATGCTCGTTTCGCCGGCGCCGAGGACGAGGCCGAGCCCGTAGTGCTCGGCGGGCCGGGGCAGATCGACGCCCGCGGATTTCAGGAACCCGTAGAGCCCCGGGGGCGCGAGCTTGGACGCCAAGGCCACCGCCGGGATGTTGCGGCTCTTGATCAGCGCCTCGCGCGCGGGCAGCGGGCCCGCGAACTCCCCGTCGAAGTTCTCGGGGTCGTAGGCGCCGAAAGCCGCGGGCGCGTCCTTGAGCAGGCTTTGCGGATGAATGAGCCCCTGCTCGAAGGCGAGCGCGTACGCGAAGGGCTTGAGCGCCGAGCCCGGCGAGCGCCTTGAGGTCAGCGCGCTGACCTGGCCCGAGATGTCCGCGTCGGCGTAGTTCGCCGAGCCGACCGCGGCGACGACCTCCATCGAGGTGAAATCGACGAGCAGCGCGGCCGCGTTCTTGATGCCCTGGTCGCGCCGCCGCTCGACATGGCCGCCGACCAGGCGCTCGAGAAGCTTCTGCGCGTCGAGGTCCAGGGTCGTGACGATCCGCTCGTCCCGCGCGAGCGACAAAACGCGCCGAGTGAAGTGCGGCGCGGCGAAGGGGAGCTCCCTGGCGCCGCGCACCGTCCATGGAGTCTCGAGCGGGTCGCCGCGGCGCGCGTCCTCGGGATGCACGGCGAGCCAGCGCGCGAACAGGCGGCGGCGCGCGTCCTCGAGCGCCCGCCGGTTCGCCTTTCCCGCGTCGGTCATCGCGCGGCGGACCGGATTTTGCGGAATCACGGCGAGCGTGATCGCCTCGCTCAGGTCGAGGCGGGACACGTCCTTTCCGAAGTACACGAGGCTCGCGGCCCCCGCGCCCTCGATGTTCCCGCCGTACGGAACGAGGTTGAGGTAGGCCTCGAGTATCCTGTCCTTCGAGTAGAACAGCTCGAGCTGCAGGGCGCGCAGGATCTGGATCGTCTTTCCCGAGGGCCGGCTCGAATCGAGGCCGTACTTGAGCCGGGCGAGCTGCATCGTGATCGTCGAGCCGCCGCGGCGGCGCGTCCGCGCGCCGTAGGTGGTCCAGGCCGAGCGGATCAAGGAGGCCGGGTCGACGCCCGGGTGCAAACGGAAGCGCCGGTCCTCGTGGAGCATGGTCGCCTCGACCAAAAGCGGCGACATCTCATGCAGCGGCACCCAGAGGCGGTACCGGCCGTCCGCGGACACGGTGAGCCGCAGGAGACGGCCGTCGCGCGCGTACACGGCGCGCGAGAAGGCGAAGCCCTCTCTCAGCGGCGCGGGGCGCGGGGCGGAGCGCGCGAGCGCCAATCCCGCGAATGCCGCGCCCATGCAAATGCACGACGCGGTTCGCGGCCTCATTTGACCTCGATGACGCCCGCGGAGCCGAGGGCGGAGACTGAGCGGTCGTACATGGACTCGGCGAACGGCGGCGGCACGGTGAAGGTCCCCCGCCCGGAGGCCTTGATGCGGTAGGTGAGCTCAAGGACGCCGCCGCCCGCCGAGCCGAAGAACAGCACTCGATCCTCGCGGATGTCCCGGTATTCGACGCCGCTCGACTCTCCGTCCGAGCGGTCTTTCCACACCGGCTCGAAGCCGCCGGGCACGAGGTCCACGACCGCGAGATTCGGGACGGAGTTGCCGTCGAGCGTGCGCAGGCGCAGACGCACCGTGTAATCGCGTCCGAGCGCGGCCGTCTTCACCGGCTGGTTCTTGTCGTCGAGAATCTCCCGGAACACCTCGAGCTTGCGGCGCACCGGCTCCTTGGGAACGGCGAGATCGTAGCCCGACTGCGTCGTTTGATAGAACAGCCGCCGCGACGAGAGGTTCTCCACCGAGATCGCCTTCGCCGCGGGCGAAAACGACGCCTTCGAGAACAGCCCCGGGGGAAGAAGGAGCGCCCGGCGGCCTCCGGCCTCGAGGACTTCCTCGACGCGCGCCTCGCCGGGCGTCAGTTCCCCGGCCGCCGCCGCGTACGCGTCGAGGGCGAGTATCGAGTAGGCGGCCGAGAGCGAGTTGTAGCTTCCCCGTTGGAGGGGCTCGACCACGCGCAGCACCGCGTCCGCGTCGAGCGAGGCAAGCCGCTCCGGGAAATGCAGGGCGAGCAAGTAGAGAAACTGGGCTTCATGGATCGTGTCGTCATAAAACCATTCCCAATCCGGTGTCCTCGGCTCGCCGGATGAGACTCCGTCCATCAGCGAGCCGGCCTCGCCGTCGAGATGCAGCATCGAATAGGAAGACGCGAGGTAGGCCGCGGTCAGGTCCTTGCGCCAGTTCTTGTCGCCGCTTTTCTCGAGCCGGGCGCGCAGGCCGTTGATCAGCGGCGTGGTGACGCGGCCGTTGCGCGTCAGCACGTATATCGCGTAGGCCTGCACGCGGGCAGGCGCGTCGAGGCCGGGAGCGTCGGAGGCCAGCGCGTTGAGGTAGCCGAGCGTGCGCTCCAGAAGCTCGTGCGGAACCGTATAGCCCTTGTCCTTGGCTTCGGTCAGGAAGTGCGCGGCGTAGACGGCCTGGAAGGGGGAGGCGTGAGAGTTGGCCGCCCACATGCCGAACGCGCCGTCTTCGTTCTGGCGCGAGCGCAGGATGTCGACCGCCCGGGCGAGATTGGCCTCCACGGTCTCGGGCGCGTAGCCGAACTCGGGGCGGCGGCGCAGGATGAGGGCGGGGAAGGTCTGGCTCAGGACCTGCTCGGTGCAGCCGTACGGATATTTCTGCAGGTACTGGAGGAGGCCTTTGGCGAGGATCAGCGGGAGAGGCGAAACCGAGGTCTCGAGCGCCCGGAAGGACGGGTACAGCTTGCGGGGCGCCGGCGCCTCCTTGCGCCCCGACTTCAGATGGCCGGTTTCGATCGTCACTTGGTAGGGCATCGAAGGACGCACGCTCAAGGACACCTCGCGCCGGGCCGTTTCCGACGAGACGGACGCCTCGAAGGTCAAAGTCGCGGCGCCCAGGGCGGGCCGGGAGCGGAGACGGAAGACCGCGACGGACTCGCGATTCTCGCCGGCCGGAAACGTTTTGACGCTTTCGCCGACGACCTCGAGATGGCCGGAAGTTTTCAGCGCGACCCGGGCGGCGGCGTTCGGGCCGGAGCCTTTCACGCCGTTGGCGAGCGCCACGCTCGCCTCGAACTCGTCGCCGGGCGCGACGAACAGCGGCGCGTTCGGAGAGAGCACGATCGCCTGGCGCACGAGGACCTTCTTCTGCGCGACGCCGATCGAGGACGGCTCGGCGGCGACGGCGGTGACGCGCAGCGTCCCGTTGAAGGAGTCTGGAATCAGGAAGGAAATGGTCTTGCCTTCCGGCCCTGTTTCCAGCATTCCAGACCAGAAGACCGCGGGCTTATCTCTTCGTCGCTTGAAGGGATTGAGGTTGCGCCCCGCCGCGTCCCACCCGTCCTGGTCGCCGCCCGGCGCCATCACGGCCATCGATAGGCGGTATTCGGGCAGCAGCAGGTCGAGAATCTGGTAGGTGCGGACTTCTAAGGCGCGCTTGCGCAGAAAGTGCGCGAGAGGATCGGGGATCTTCCAGCCCGCGACCTGCAAAATGCCCTCGTCGGCGGCGAACACGGCGACGCGAGAACGGCGCGGCGTCTTAACGCGGAGAACGCAGATTTGACCCGGCTTCAGCTTTTCGGGAGCCTCCAAAGTCACGGGCAAGGTTCGGTGCGAGCGGCTTACGCTGAACGGGGCGACGCCGTGGCTCAGCGGGCTCATGAAGATCTCCCGCGAGTCCGGCGAACGCAGGAAGGTGACGGTCACATAGGCGTTGCCTTCGACGCTCTCGGGCAGGCGGATGCTCTGCGTCGAGGCGCTGACCGAGGACTTGAACCATTTGTGCGCGTACACCTTGTCGCGCTCGATCGAGATCAGGCCGGCCCCGGCGTAAGGCGCCTTGAGCTGCATCTCGACGAGCTCGCCCGGCGCGTAATCCGTCTTCTCCAGGCGCAGCTGCAGCTCGGCGTTTTTTTCAAGGCTCCGGGACAAATTGCCGTGGCCGGCGACCGTATAACGCAGGCGGTTGAGCTCGGCGCCGGCCGCGTCGCGCAGCACGAGCGCGTAGTCTCCGGGCGACGAGGTGTCGAGGCGCAGCGGGCGCGGGCCCGCCGGGAGGTTCAGGGTCTTGGAGGAGACGAACAGCTCCTTGTTGACCGACTGGTACCGGTACAGGCCGTCGGGCCCCTTCACGAGGGCCGAGACCCAGCGTTCCTCGAGCAGCTGGACCGTGACGGAAGAGGCGGCCACCGCCCGCCCTTCCGGTCCCACCGCCGCCGCCGTCACCGTGCGCGTGCTGCCGCGCGGCACGTAGCGCAGCTCGCCGTCGGATTTAAGCCCCACGAGATAGGGCCGGGGCGAGACGAGCACCGCCGCCTGGGCCGCCACGCCGCGCCCGCCCTCGGCCTCGAAGCCCTCGGCCGTCAGCTCGAGACGGTAGGTGCCCTCCGCGAAGCGCTCGAGCGGCAGGTCGAACGCCGCGCCGCCCTCGGCGTCGGTCTTCGCGTCCTCGAGGTTTTCCGAGAAGCTTTTCTTCCCCGCGGCCGGATCGAAAAACGCGTAGTCCGCGAACGCCTTGAACGAGGGCGCGGCGGGGGAGAGCCGAATGCGGCCGGAAATTTTCCGTCCTTCCGCGGGGGTGCCGAACAGATTATGCAGGCTGATCGAGGCCTTGAGCCCCTTCGGCGAGACCCAGCCCTCGCTCCGCTCTTCGGAGAAGCGCGCCGTGATCCGCAGGCGGTCCGGCAGGAATTCCTCGACGCGCACCGTCGTCGAGCCGAGCAGGGCGCCGCGGCGGCCGTCCTTGACGATGTGGACGCAGATCTGGAAGGACCCCGTCGGCCCGTTCTCCTGCGTCTGGTAATCCACCGCTTCGAAGCCCGCCGCGGACAACGGCAGCTTGATCTTCTGGACCTCGAGCCCGCGCGGATCCAGCACGGAAATCTCGAGCGGCACGCCGGTCAGATCCTGGCCCCACACCGTCGGGCGCACGATGATCCCCGCGTGGAACGCCTCGCCGGGCCGGTACAGCCCGCGGTCGCTGAACAGATAGGCGGACAGCTCCCGTTCCCGGCCCTGCGTCGAGTCGCCGCCGACGTCGAAGCGCGAGACGTCGAGGCGGCGGTCCCGCCGATCGAACGGCAGAAAGGCCAGGTCCTCGCCCTGGCGCACGATGAACGCCGCCGGCTTGCGCTCGCGCGTAAATCCCGTGAGGTCGGGGAGGCGCGCGCGTCCGCTCCCGTCGGTGAAGGCGCTCGCGATCGGCAGCCCGTTGACGCCGACGACCTCGACGCGCGCTCCGGCGACGGGCTCTCCGCCGGCGAGAGACTGCACGAAGACGTCCCGGGTTTGATCGGCGTTCTCCTTGACGAGCACGCCGAGGTCGGTGATCAGGATGAAGCGCGTGTCGGCGGGGCCGGTCGCGCGCTTGTGCTCCGCGTCCCAGCCCTCGGCGCGCAGGAAAAAGAGCCCGTTGCGCGCGCCGGAGCCTGGAGCCTGCAGATGCGGCGTGAAATCGAAGGCGAAGAAACGCAGGCGGTCGGGCTCGACGCGGTCGAACCGGCGGATCTCCTCGAAGCGCTCGGTGATGTTGTCCTGGCCGAACGACCAGTTGTGGAAATTGGGGTTGGAGAAGTCGCCGTCGGTCTGGCTCGCCAGATTATTGAGCTGGCTCGGGCGCACGCGGCCGACCTCGAGGCGCACCGCGCGCTCCCCCAGCGAATATAAGGAAATCTTCTTCTCTCCCGACAGGCGGAGCAGCGCGCCCTCGTGGAGAATCTTGATCTCGCGCGGGAATTCCGGAAGAGGGACCACCGCGTCGAAGTCCTGGGCCGAGACGTAGCCGCCGTAGGCGACGAGCCCCCGGGCGATCTTCACGTACAGCCTCGCTCCCGGCGCGGCCCGGAGCTTGAAGCTGTGAATGGCGGGATACTCGCGTTCCGCCGTGATCGGCGACAGCGTCACGGCCGTGGAGCGGGCAAGCGTCTCCGGTCCGATTTCAGACGGGTCGCGCCAGCGGTACTCCTCGATCGCGGGGCGCCCGGGAGCCGGGGGCCGTCCGGCGGGAAGGACCCAAGCCTTGATCCCGGCGGAGAGCTCCCTCTCCCCGACGCCGCCTGAGGCCGACACGATGAGCACCTGTTCGGGCTCGAGCTTGTCGTTGCGCACGATCTGGGATTGCGCGCCCTGAATGCGGAAGTAGTCGAACATGCTCGGCACGCGGACCAAGGCGGTGAGGGCGCTCGGCGTCTGCGGGCCGCCGCGCTCGGGCTTCACGCCTTCGGCGGCGCGCACTTCCATCATCGCCGCTTCGATCGGGATGCCGAGCGTCTCGGAGGCGACATAGGCCTCTCCGTGGAATTTATCGTAGGCGACGGTGAATCCGTGCGGGACCCGGTCGCGGTCGAACAGCCCCTGTTTCTGAGCGGCCATGGTCATCGTCAGGCGCTTCTCGAACGCGCCGGTGTCGACGGGGTGGCTGAAACGGAAGGTCGCGGCGACCTGCTTGAGCGAGGGGTCCCGCGGGTCCACGTGAAATTCAGAGGAGACGAGCGTCGCGGTGAACGGCGCGGTGCGCACGCGGCCCTCCAGGCTGTCGAGCCGGACGTGCCCCGGGAAAAAATCCCGCTCGAACCGGACGATGTATTCCCGGCCCGCCGGCCAATCCTCGGAGGGCGTAAAAACCATTTCGCGGTCGCTCGCCCACGACCATGAGCCGCGCGCGCGCGGTTCGACCGATATTCCGCGTTTGACCGGCTTGCCGATGTCCTCGAGCTTGGCGGCCGAATCGGAGAACGTGATTCGCATCGGCTCGGGGCGGGCTCCGTCCTTCATCGGCGTCGGCCCCGGCCCGGCCGCGGTCCACGACAGGCGGCGGGGCTTGGGGCGCGCGGACACCCAGGCGTTGACCGCGACGAGGGCCAGGAGCAAAGCGAGGAGCCCGGAGGCCGACCGGAACGGGCCGCGCGGTCCCTGGAACCAGCGGCGCAGAGCGGCGAGCTTGTCCATGTCGGCGTCCTCCGTTCGTGATACTTCGGGAGAACGCCGGAACTTACGCGGTGACTACAGCCCCAGGCTCCGGATCGTTTCGAGGATGCGGTCCGTGTGCGTGCCGTTCCAGTAGAGGCGGCCGCAGCGGCGGCAGCGCCAAAAAGGCGTCTCGAGCGTCCGAACCTTGGGCGGCACGAGCGGCAGGGCTTCCTCGCGCGTCAGCGTCTCCAGCGGCTCGTTGCAGTCGGCGCAGCGCGAGAATCGGAGGGCCGGGTCCGGCTTGAGCGAGAGCTCGCCGGCCAGTTGGCGCAGCTGGTCCTCGAATTGGCCGTGGACGATCACCACCTTGCGCACGCCGGCCACGTCGGGTATGCGCCGGTCGCGCGTGACGAAGATCCGGTCTTCGCGCTGAGCCTCCTCCAGAAGCTCGAGATCGCCGCGCCCGGCGCCGCCGGCGAACTTGGCGTCGTAGCCGAGCAGGACGAGCCAGCGTGCGAGCTTCCCGAGCATGGCGTCCACCAGGAAAAGGGGGTGATCCATCGGGCGATTGTACTTGAGCGCCGGCCCGGGAAGCTACAAAACTATCCCCGATTTCCCGCCGGCGGGAAATCGGGGATAAGTCCGAGAGGGAGCCGTCGTCCGGTTCTTGTTAGAAAGGGACTTCTTCGATCGTGTCGTCGCCGCCGCCCGAGGGCTTCGACGCGGCGCTCGCGGGCCGGCCCATGCCGCCGCCCGAACCGCCTTCGCGCTTCTCGAGGAACTGGAAGTCGTCGACGATCACGACCATCTTCGACGCCTTCTTTCCGTCTTCCTTGCCGGTCCACTCCTCGAGGACGAGGTGGCCTTCGACATAGATCTGCTGGCCCTTCTTCAGGGACGACTCGACGAGGTCGGCCATCTTGCGGCCGGTCTCGCGGTTGAACACCTTCAAATCGATCCAGACGGGCACGTCTTCCCACTCGCCGCTTTGCTTGTTCTTCTTGCGGTTGTTGACGGCGAAACCGATGTTGGCGACCTTGCCGCCGGTGCTGAAGGTTTTGATTTCCGGGTCGCGGGTGAGACGTCCGATCAGCATGACTTTGTTCAGGTTCGCCATCGTGGGCTCCGTTGCTTCGAGATTAATTCGCCGTGAATAGAGTAGCAGAGTGAACGCCCTCTTGCTCGCCGCGCCCGGCAATTGGCGTTTTGCGAAGAGTGAATGTTAGAATCCCCGGGTGAAGGCTTTCCTATGACGCCGCTCATACTCGCGGCTCTCCTCGCCCTCGCCGGGCCGGTCGCGGCGGCGGAGCAGTCGCAGAAAGCCGGCGAAGTCTTTCGATTCTTCGCCGAGGAAAACCGCACCTCGACCGCGCTGAGGCGGGTTTCGCCCGCGCAGGGCTCGCCGGTCCCGGTGGACGTGATCACCGCCGAGGAAATACGCGCCTCCGGCGCCGTCAGCCTGTGGGACCTCCTGCGCTTCCGCGTCGGGCTCGACGTGATCGAGGGACGCTCGAACGGCGCCTCCAACCGGGCCGTCGTCTCCGTGCGCGGCATCCCCCGCGACGCGACCAACGAGCTTCTCGTGCTCCTGGACGGGCGCAGCGTCTACGACCCGCTCGGGGGGGCGACCGTGTGGGAGCGGATTCCGGTCCAGCTCCAGGACATCGAGCGCGTCGAAATCGTGCGCGGCCCCAACGCCGCGCTGTACGGCTCGAACGCGGGCCTCGGCGTCATCAACATCATCACGCGCCGCCCCGTCGCGCCGCTCGCGGGCGAGGCGACGCTCAAGGGCGGAACGCAGCGTCTGGGCGAGCTCGCCGCCGCCGGCGAAACGGCCGGCGCGCGCGCCGGCCTGCGCCTCAGCGCGACGACGCGGACCCAGGGGGGCGCGCCGACCGCGGCGGACCCTTCCGTCGAAGGCCACGACTTCCTTCACGACCACGCCGGAAACCTTCGCGGCTGGACGCGCCTCGGAGACAACACGATCGAGCTGCTGGCCGGCATCTCCCGTCAGGATTTCGGCAAGTCCTTCGGGACCTTTCCTCAGAGCCGCGTCGACTCCCACTTTCAGACCGTCCGCCTCAATCGCCCGACGGGCGCGGACTCGAGCCTCGAATTGAGCGTGTCCCGCGACGAGTCGAGTTCGAACGACTTCCCCGACGCGAACGGCCGCGAAACGACCACGCGCTACTGGCAGTACGACGCGGAAGGCCTGCACACGGTGGCGTGGGGCGACGGCCGCCTGCAGACGACGTACGGCGCCGCCTGGCGCTACGCGGCCTCCGCCTCGAGCTATCTCTACGGCGCGACGCCGCTGCAGACCAACCGCACCGTGCGCGGCTTCCTCCATCAGTCGATCCGCGTGCTGCCCGCCGTGAGCATCATGGGCGGCCTTAATCAGGAGACGGCCAACGCCGGCGGCTACCACAAGGACTTTCAGACCGCCGTTCTCTGGTCTCCGACGGAAGAGCATTCGCTCCGGCTTTCCTACTCGCGGGCCAACATCAAGCCCCAGATTTACCATCGTTACGCCGATTTCGACGCCAACGCGTTCGTGCACGTCTCGGGCAACCGGCAGCTGAACCCCTCGCCGCTGACGAGCTACGAGGCCGGCTGGCGGGGCCTGTTCCGCGACCATGCCCTGACGCTGGAGCTCACCGGCTTCTACACCGAGATCCGGGACCACCTCAACCTGGACCAAACCTCCGGGCCGGCCTTCGTCAACCTGACCTACGACAACACCAACACCGTGATCCTGCGCGGGCTCGAGGCCTCGCTGCGCTGGCGCGCGGGTCCGGGCCGGTCTGTCTATTCCAACTACACGGAAGAGACCGTCGCCGACCAGGATGCGCACGCGATTTATCTGAACACGACGCCGCGCCACAAGGTGAACCTCGGATTCGACTGGGCGCTTCCTTTCAATCTGCGGACCTCGATGAACGCCGGCTGGAAGGACGCGTACATGGCGGACTCGACGTCGGGCGCCGCGCAGGAGGCCGTGCCCGCCTTCTGGCGCCTCGACGCGCGCGTGTCCTGGTCGCCGGCCTCGTGGCTCGAGGTGTTCGTCGCGGGGCAGAATTTGGAACAGCCCTATCGTCGCGAGTACGTCGACGGCCTGGTCGTCCCGCGGCGCATCCAAGGCGGAACGACGGTGAGATTCTGATGCGCGCCGCGCTGATCGCCCTGCTGTGCCTGGCGCCCGCCGCGGCCCGCGCCGCTTCGGCGCTCGTCGTGGTGAGCGAGCCGATCTCGCCGTCCTCCCGCGAGGCGCTCGAAGGCCTGCGCGCCGAATGGGCGGAGGGGATCGAGACCGTGTCCGCCGGGCGGCCCTTGCCGTCGGGGCCTCACGGCGTGATCATCGCGCTCGGCGGCCGCGCCGCGATGAGGGCGCGGCAAGCCGGCGCGCCGATGGTCGTCGCGCTCGCTCCGGCCTATCGCGCCGAGGGCGGCGGGTCGGTGACGGTCCTCGTCGCGATGACCCCGCCGCCGGAGCGTTTCGTGCGCCTCCTCGCGGCGGCGGGCGTTCATCGACTGCTCGCGGTGCGCGCGGTTCCCGTGGAGCCGGAGTTCGCCCGGCGCGCGGCCGCGGCCGGAGGGCCGCTCGGCGTCGTGATCGACGATGAAATCCTGCCGGCGGCCGACGGTTTGCCCGGTCTGCTGCGCGACGTCGGCGCTCGCGCGGACGCGGTCTGGCTCGCTCCCGACCCGGCCTCGGTGACTCCCGAGACGTTCGGCGTCGCGCGGGAGTTCTCCCGCGCTCGCGCGGTCCCGTTTTTCGCGCCCGCGGCCGGGCTCGTCATGGAGGAGATACGCGGCGAGCTCACCGTTTCCTTCCGGGACTGCGGACGGGAAGCGGCGCGCGCGGCCCGGGAGCTGCTGGCCGGCCCAGCCGCGGCGAAGGTCGTCTATCCCGCCCCGTCCTTGGAGGGGCGGGTCGTGCTGTCCACCGTGACCGCCGTGAGCCGCTAGCGCGGCGCGGCGGCGGACGCCGTCCAGGCGACGATGCGTTCGAAGGTCGCGGGGTCCTCGAACATCTGCACGCCGTGGCCTCCCGGGGCGTAGAGCACGGCCGCGGCCTTGGCCGTCTCGAGCTCCTTCACGCCGACGAACGCGTAGCCGTCGGCCGGAGAGGCGGCGGCGAAGGTCTTGAGCCCCTTGCGCGTCTTGAGCACGACGCCGCGGTAGTTCCCCGCGGGGGAGAGCAGGAGCAGGAAGGGCGCGGACTTGCGTTCGGCGGCGACGATCGAGGCGAGATTGGCGCCGATCGAGGCGCCGCCGAAGGCGACGCGCCCGTCGGGCACGCCCTTGGCCTTGAGCCAGGAGGCCGCGGCGCGCAGATCCTCGGCGGCGGCGGGCCAGGCGCCCCAGGCGTCGAAGCCCGTGAAATCCGTCGAACCCGGGGGCCCGCGGCGGCTTCCGGCGTGGCCGCGCAGGTCGAGGGCGAGCGTGCCGACGCCCTTGGCCGCCAAGGCCTCGGCGAAGCGCGTCCATTCGACGCCCGCGCTGCCCACGCCGTGCGCGAGGACGACGGTCGCTTTCCCTTTAGAGGCG
This sequence comes from Elusimicrobiota bacterium, assembly GCA_028714015.1. Classification (GTDB taxonomy): domain Bacteria; phylum Elusimicrobiota; class Elusimicrobia; order UBA1565; family UBA9628; genus GWA2-66-18. Next base: position 32,902 of record JAQTNG010000002.1, read on the forward strand.
GGGCGATAGGCCGCCGCGATCGTCCAGCCGTCCTTCGTCGCGAAGGTCACGGCCTGCACGGCCGCAAGAGCGACGGCGGCCGCCGTTACCGGCATCGCATCGCGAGCTCGTAGCCCGCGTTGTACACCGCGAACACGGAATCCTGCACGCGGACGACGCTGCGCATGAGCTCCTCCGTCTTGTTGCTGAAGTTCTTGTCGTTGGCCCAATTGTTCTCGACGACCACGCCGCGCACCGCGTTCATGTCGGTATATAAAACATTGAGCGTCAGCTGCAGCTGCTGAACCTGCCCGAGGATCAGCAGCCCGGTCTGGTACATCTCCGGATCGGGGAGCGCCTGCGAGCTCGCGATGCGCTGGCGGGCGGTCAGGTAGTAGAGGTTCTGGCGCACCTGGTCGCAGCCCGTCGTCAGCGTCTCGAAGTTGTTGATGATCGTGTCGAGGCTCGGCTGGGGGTCGGGCTGGGCGTACGCGTAGCGCAGGTTGTCGCCCTGGGCCTTCACGTATTGATGAATCTGCGCCAGGTTCGCCACCTGCTGCGCGACCTGCCCGGCGATGGCCTTCATCACCGGGATCATCATCGGGTCGCTTTGCTGCCGCGCCATCCTGTCCCGCGCCGTCAGCAGCGCGTCCCAAAAGAACCGTTCCTGCCACAGGGTCGGCGCCTGATTGTCGATCGCCGCCGCCGGAAGCGCGGACGCAAGGAAGAGGACGGCGAAGATCATTCTGCGCACCGGCCTTAGTATAGCGGAAGAACCCCGACAGTGTCAGGCCTAACAATTCGCCTCCCCCGCCCGCAGGAGAATTCGACGAATTGTTAGGCCTGACACTCGCCGTTTTCTTTGTTAACATGGTCGGATGGACACCGACGACGTGCTGGCCCTCGTGGGACGTTTGTTCGTGGCCATCATTTTCCTCGCGTCGGCGTTCGGCAAGATCACCAATTTCGACGGAACCCTTCTGTTCATGGAATCGCACGGCATGCCCTTCGCCCCCGTTCTGTGCGTCGGAGCGATCCTCGTGGAATCGCTCGGAGCCGTGGCGATCATCCTCGGCTACAAGACCCGGTGGGGGGCGGCGGGCCTCGCCGCCTTCCTCGTCGCGGCGACCTGGATCTTCCACACCGCCCCCGATCAGCGCATTCAGCTCCTGAAAAACCTCGCGATCCTGGGCGGGCTCTTCAGCCTCATCGCCCAGGGCCCGGGCGGCATCAGCCTCGAGGGCGGGGGCAAGTCTTGAGCAAGGAAAAAGCGGCCCACCAGGTTCTCGCCCGCAAATACCGTCCGCAGGGCTTCGAGGAGCTCGTCGGCCAGCCCGCCGTCTCGCAGACGCTCTCCAACGCGCTGACGGCCAAGCGCGTCCACCACGCCTACCTGTTCACCGGCCCGCGCGGCTGCGGCAAGACGACCACGGCCCGCATTCTCGCGAAGGGCCTCAACTGCGAGAAGGGGCCGACGCCGGCGCCCTGCGACGAGTGCGCGTCCTGCCGAGAGATCGCGCTGTCCTCCAGCCTCGACGTGCTCGAGATGGACGCCGCGTCGCACACCGGCGTCGACGACGTGCGCGAGGTGATCATCGAGACCGTCGCGCTCGCCCCGACGCGCGACCGCTACAAGGTCTTCATCATCGACGAGGCGCACATGCTCTCGAACTCGGCGTTCAACGCCCTGCTCAAGACCATCGAGGAGCCGCCGCCGCACGTCGTGTTCATACTCGCCACGACCGAGGTGCACAAGATTCCCGCGACGATCGCCTCCCGCTGCCAGCGCTTCAAGTTCCGGCCGGTCGCGCCCGACCTGCTGGCCGGCCACCTCGCCTCCATCGCCAAGAAGGAGAAGGTCGCCGTCGAGCCCGAGGCGCTCGACCTGCTCTCGCGCGCGGCCGAGGGCTCGCTGCGCGACGCGGTGAGCCTCCTCGACCAGTGCCGGTCGGTCGGCGAGGGCAAGGTCACGGTCGAGTCCGTGCGCGAGATGTTCGGCTTCGTTCCTCAAGATTTGCTGATCGGCGTCGCGGGCGCCCTCCTCGCGCGCGACCCCAAGGCGCTCGCGGGCTGGCTCAAGAAGATTTATGAGGAAGGCGTGGAGCCCGCGCAGCTGCTCAAGGACCTGCGCGCGGCGATCGAGGGCGTGTACCTCGTCAAGCTCGGCGCGGGCGAGCCCGTCGACGCGCTTTGGACCAAGGCGCTGGCGGGCGCGTCGGCCGACGGCCTCGGCTTCCTTCTGCGCCGCCTCAATCGCGCGCTCGAGGAGCTCCGCTACGGCGACTCCCCGCGCCTGGCGCTCGAGCTGGGACTGTTCTCCGCGATCGAGGCCGCGCACGACCTCGGCGCCTGGGTGGCGCGACTCGAGGCGCTCGAGAAGCGCCTCGCCGCCGGCGGCGGCGGCAGCGGGCTGTCGCCCGCGCCTTCTCTCGCCGCGCCCCGTCAGGCGCCGGCGGCGTCTCTCGACGAGATGGACGAATCGGAGCCCGAGGACGAGCTTGCTCCATCGGCCGGCCCCGCGTCCAGGAACCCCGGGCCGGCGATTACGCCGCCCCGTGAACCGGCCCCCGGCGGCTCCATCGCCTGGCCCGCGCTCATCGAGGCCGTTTCCAAGGAGAAGATCACGCTCGGCTCCGCGCTCGAGAAGGGCCGCGGCGAGCCGCTGCCCGGCGGCGGCTACCGGATCCTATTCGCGAAGAACTTCGACCTCGACATGGCGAAGCGCTCGGCGGCGGTGCTCGAGGCCGCCCTCGCGCGCCTGGCCGGCCGCCCGGTGGCTCTCGAGCTCGCGCTGGGCGCGGCCGACGCCGCTCCCGCGGGCGACATCGTCGACCGCGGCATGCCCGCGCCCGCGCCCGGCGCGGACGCTCCGCCCGGCACGCGCTGGAAGGACATCGGCGAGGGCGCTTCGGGCGGCGGAGCCGGCGGCCTCAAGAACGCCGAGGGCGTGTTCGGCGGCAAGGCGCGGATCATCAAGAAAAACGCGCCATGAAAGCCTTCGAGCGCCTGATCGGAGCGTTGAAGCGCCTTCCGGGCGTCGGACCCAAGCAGGCCGAGCGCTTCGCGATCCACCTGATCCGCGCGCCGCGCACCGAGGTCGAAGGCTTCGTCGACGCGCTGCGCGAGGCGAAGGCCTCGATGCGCCTGTGCGCGCGCTGCGGCGACTTCACGGATAAGGAAATTTGCCGGCTTTGTTCCGACCCGGCGCGCGACGCGAGCCTCATCTGCGTCGTCGAGGAAACCCAGGACCTGGCCGCGCTCGAGCGCTCGCGCGCCTTCAACGGCCTCTACCACGTCCTCCACGGCTCTCTGTCCCCGCTCGAAGGAATCGGCCCCGACCGCATCAAGGCCAAGGAACTCGTCGAGCGCGTGCGCGCCGGCGGCGTGAGCGAGATCGTGCTCGCCACCGATCCCGACACCGAGGGCGAGGCGACCGCCCTGTATCTCGCCCAAATTTTAAAGCCCTTCCCGGTCAAGATCACGCGCATCGCCCACGGCGTGCCGCTGGGGGGCGACCTCGATTACCTCGACGAGCGCACGCTGTCCTACGCTCTGTCGGGACGGCGCGAGGTCTAGGAGACATCATGCGCTACGAAAACGTGCTCGAAGCCATCGGCAACACGCCGCTGATCCGCATCAACCGCCTCGCGAAGGGCCTCAAGCCCAAGATCTACGCGAAGGCCGAGTTCATGAACCCCGGCGGCTCGGTCAAGGACCGCATCGGCGTCGCGATGATCGACGACGCCGAGCGCAAAGGCCTGCTCAAGCCCGGCGGCACCATCGTCGAGGGCACGTCGGGCAACACCGGCATCGGCCTGGCGCTCGTCGCGGCCCTGCGCGGCTACAAGCTGATCTTCACGATCACCGACAAGCAGTCGCGCGAGAAGATCAACCTCCTGAAAGCCCTCGGAGCCGAGGTCATCGTCTGCCCGACCGCCGTCGAGCCCGAGGACCCCCGCTCCTACTACTCCGTCGCCGACAAAATGACCGCGGAGATTCCGGGCGCGTACCACCCGAACCAGTACGAGAACATGGAGAACCCCAAGGCGCACTACCGCACGACCGGCCCCGAGGTCTGGAAGGACTCCGACGGCAAGATCACGCACTTCGTCGGCGGCATGGGAACGGGCGGCACGGTCTCCGGCGTGGGCAAGTATCTCAAGGAGCAGAACCCGAAGATCAAGATCATCGGCGCCGACCCGGTCGGCTCGCTGTACTACGACAAGATCGTCAACCATAAGATCGGCGTCGCCAAGCCCTACGTCGTCGAGGGCATCGGCGAGGACTTTTTCCCGGGCGCCATGGACCTGGGGATCATGGACGACGTGATCGTCACCCCCGACCGCGACTGCTTCCTGATGACGCGCCGCCTCGCGACGCTGGAGGGCATACTCACCGGCGGCTCGGGGGGCGCGGCGATGGTCGCCGGCCTCGAGTACGCGAAGAAGCTGACCGAGAAGGACTTCATGGTCGTCCTCCTGCCCGACACGGGGATGCGCTACCTCTCGAAGATCTACAACGACGAGTGGATGAAGGAGAACCAGTACTTCGAGAGCGAAGTGCCCCTGAAGGTCTCCGACATTCTCGCCGCCAAGCGCAAGCACGGCAAGACCGGGAAACTCGCGACGGCCAAAACGACCGACACGCTGTTCACGGCGATGGCGATGATGCGCAAGCACGACATCTCCCAGATGCCCGTCTTCGAGAAGAGCCAGCTCGTCGGCACCGTGATGGAAGATTCGGTGCTCGGCCACATGCTCAAGGGCCGCGACATCAAGAAGATGATCGTGCGCGAGGCCATGACCCCCGCCCTGCCCGTGCTCGCTCCCGAGGCGCGCGTCGAGTCCGTCCTGCGCTACTTCACGCCCGACCGCCCGGCCGTCCTCATCAAGACGGGCAAGTCCACCTACGACATCGTGACCAAGTACGACGTCGTCAACGCCGTTTCCCGCGCCTCGGAGATACACGGATGAAACTGATCCTTCTGCCGCTGCTGCTTTGCGCCGCCGCCGTTTTCGCGCAGGAAGAAGCGCCCGCGCCGGCCCCGGCCGCGCCCGCGGCCGAGGTCGCCGAGGCGAAGCCCGCCGCGCCGGCCGCGGTCGTCGCGAAGGAAGAACCGAAAGCGCCGCCGCGCCCCTCGATGCTCGACGACAAGAAGCCGGAGCCGAAAGAGGACGCCAAGCCCGAGCCGGAGCCGAAGCCGGAGCCGAAGCCGAAGCCGGAGCCGAAGCCGGAGCCGAAGCCGGAGCCGAAGCCGGAGCCGAAGCCCGAGCCGAAGCCGGTCCCCGCGCCGGCCGCCAAGGCCACCGGCCCCGACGAGGAATTCGCGTTCGCGAAGGCCGCGGCCGAGGACGCGGACGGCAAGATCCAGGAAGCCGCGATGGAGGAGCTCGCCGTGTTCGTGCGCCGCTACCCCGCCTCCGAGCAGGCGCCCGAGGCCATGCTGCTCCTCGCCGGCCTCAAGCAGAAGAACGGAGACTGGCAGCCCGCGACCGCCTCCCTTCTCCGCCTCCTTTATGAGTACCCGGACACGAAGATCGGCCTGAGCGCGAAGTCCGACTTCCTGACCTTGGTCGACAAGAAGGCGTCGCGCCGTCACCGCCCGATCCTGAACGAGCTCGTCAAGCTGCCCGAGACCTCCGACAAGGCCGACCGCCTATCCGCGCTCTGGCAGAAGATCGCGCAGCTGGCGCCCGACGCCCTGTACGAGCCCGTCGCCGCCGAGATCCGCGACTTCACCGTGCGCTTCCCCGGCCACAAGGACGGCGACAAGCTCCAGGCGGCGCTCGCGCGCCTGCACGCGGCCAACGACAAGCCCGCCGCGGCGCTTCTGTCGTGGCGCAAGCTGCTCGCGCTGTACCCGGAGAGCCCCGTCCGCCCGCAGGCGCAGATGGCGATCGGCGATCTGTACGCCGACTCGCTGCGCGACCCGAAGAAGGCGATCGACGCGTATCAGGAGCTCGTCGAGAAGTACCCGAAGGCGCCCGAGGTCCAGGCGGCGCTCGAGAACTCGGCCCGGCTCTTCGACGACAAGCTGCGCCAGTACGCGCTCGCCGTCGAGATGCACGAGCGGATCGTGAAGCTGTTCCCGAAGACGCCCGCCTCGCTGAAGGCCCTCAAGGCGATCGCCAAGCTCCAGCGCGACCGCCTCAACGCGTCGGACGACGCGGTGAAGACGTTGATGCGCCTGTCCTCCATGCACGGCGGCCAGGACGGCGTCGACGCGCTGCTGCAGGCGGCGGAGTACGCTCGCCGCGACCTGAAGGACTACGCGCGCCAGGCCGAACTCCTGCGCAAGGTGTCCGACGACTACGCGGGCGCCAAGGAAGCTCCTCAGGCCCTGTACGACGCCGCCGGCGTCTACGAGGACTCGCTCAAGGACAACGCCAAGGCGATCGAATTGTACAAGGAAGTCGGGACCAAATTCCCGTCCCACAAGCTCGCCAAGCGCGGCGCCGACCGGGCCGCCAAGCTTGACGGTAAATAGTTTCTCTTGAAAATAGGGGCGACGGCATAGTCTTCGCGGTCTCGTCTTGACCCTTGAGTTCCTTCCTTCCCACCACGACGGCGCGGTCTATCTCCTGGCGGACGGCCCTGGCGGGCGTGCTCATCGCGGTTTCCGCGCTGCGCATCGCCGCGGTTGTCGGGGAAATGAGGTCGGATCGCGTCCTGGATATTTACTGTACGGCCGGGACGGACTTTAACGCGGAGGGCGGCGAAGCCCTCTTTCACGGCGTTAAAGGACGCGTCTCCTGGAGCATGCCGGCCTATAGCGTGGCCGGCGCTCTCATCTGTCACGGGAAATCCCCGGAAGAGATCCTGGCGCTTCCGGCGGCGGCGGTATTCCTCTGCGCGCTTCTTGTTTTTGGCATCGGCGCCCTTCTGTCCGATGTCTTGGGCGCGGCGGCCGGCCTCGCGGCCTACGCCTTCCTCGCGGCGGGCCCGGATTCGTTTCGCGAGCGCTGGCTCTTCACCCTGGGCGTCGCGCTGACGGCTTTCCTGCTGGTTTGGCGAGCCCGCTCGCCCTCTCCGGCCAAGACCGTGCTGCTGGCGGCAAGCATCGGTCTGAGCATGAACATCCTTTCTCCCCTCTTCCTTCTGCCGCCTCTTCTGGCGCTCTGGGACGGCTTGATCACCGGAGCTCGATCGCCCGTCCGGGCGCGCCTCAGGGAGAGCGCCATCCTCCTGTTCGTTCCATACTTATTCCTGCTGCCGTGGATCTCCATGAATTGGCGGCTTGGACACGGCTTCGTGCCCTTCGAGAATGGACGGGCGGACTACAATGTGATCACGGGAGCGTTGGGCTTCGCGAAAACATTAGTCTGCGAACCGCGGCAGTTGGCGGGGATTTCTTCCGACCAAAGCGTTCTCTCTTGGGCCATCGGCGAGGCGGCCCGCCATCCCGTCAGGTTTCTTCTGGCCTTCTTCGCTCGGCTTTGGTACGCCTTCAAGCTCCAGCCAATTCTCTTGCTGGCATGCCTGCCTCTATGGGCGAGGGCGGGGACCGCGCGTCGGCTTCTCGGGCTGCTGATCGCCTACTACTTGGCGGTCCACTGCCTCATGTCGGCTGAAGCCCGCTATTTCACGCCGCTGTGGCCCGTCGCGGCGGCGGGGGCGGGCTGTTTGGCCTCGTGGCGGAGCCGGCCTGCGTCGATCAAGCTTCCCTGGCCGCGCTGGGTGGCCGGTCTGTCTTTTATCCCGATGGCGGGGTTGACGTTGTTCGCCATGGGGCTTGCGTTGGCCTATCCGACACGAGCGGCCGATCCCGGGATGATCGACCGGCAAATCGAGCGGTATCCGCAAGATTCCTGGCTTTGGTCCGAACGGGGCCTCCAACGTCTGCGCGACGGCAAGCTCGATGAAGCCGTCGGCGATCTGGCGAAAGCGCAGGGACTTAATCCCGATTCCAATGAACGACGGCTTAACTTGGCCGTCGCCAAATTCATCCGCGGACGATCGGATGCGAATCTTATCTTTTCCCTTCCGTTTCCGCGAAATCCCATGCGCCTTCACCTTCTTCGCGCCCTCTGCCGTCTGAGCCTGGGCCGCGGCGCGGCGGCGCTTCCGGAACTGGAACTTGCAGGACAATTCAAGAGGAGCCGGTCTCCCGTAAACGAGATGGAGCGTCGGGCGTTCATCGCGAATTATTTAATTCCGGAAATCCGCTTGTGGCCGGCCGTTCAGCGGGCCGCGATCATTTCGGCCTTGCGCGAACTCTCGAAAAACGGGCCCTTTCTGGACGACGATCAAATCGCCGGCCTTTATTTCGACGAGGCGCTGGCGGCGGCCGAGGCGGGGCAGACCCGGCAGGCAAGGCTGTTCCTGCGAATAATCCAGGAAGCCGCCGAAACCGGGAAATCCGAAGTCCATTATGTCGACACGATGCGCGGCCTGGCCGGAGTCGCGCTCAGGATCGGCGACCGGGACGCGGCCCTGAAAGCTCAGCGCCGGCTGGTCCGGCACAGGCCCAAGGAGGCGCAAGCCTTGCTGGACCTGGCCCAGCTTGAAATAGAGGCCGGACACGTCGTGCAGGCGCGATTTTTCATGGCCCGCGCGCGACAGGAAGGCGTCGAAAGCCTCTCGCCGCGGCAAGCGGCGAGCGTCCATCGGAGCCTCGGCGAGCCGGGTCAAGCCGCGCGGCTGCTGGAGAGCCTCGTCGCCGCCGATCCCCAAGACGGCTCTCTTTTAATGGAACTGGCCGAAAGTTGCGCCCAGGCCGGCCTCATCCGGCAGGCGCTGGAACACATGGAAGGCTCCCTGCGCCTCGACGGCTCGACGCGGAATCTCAGCCGGGCGGTCCACGTCCTCACCGGCCTGCGCGAGTTCGACCGGGCGCTGGAGATCGTCGGCTCCTTGATCCTCCGGGAGCCGGGGGCCGCCGCGCACCGCAACGACAGGGCCGTGCTTCTCCTGCTCACGGGGCGCAAGAGCGAGGCGGAGGCCGAACTCCGGGAAGCCATCTTCCTCGGCTCGGACCATGCCGACGCCTATCTGTCCTTGGGGTCGCTTTTGGCCTCGCAAGGAAGGAAAAGCGAGGCCGTGAAACTCTACGACCGGGCCTTGGCGCAGGAGGAGATCCGAGGCGATCAGGCGGTCCTGCGCCTGATTCGGGCGGGCCGCGCGGAGGCGTCGCGGTGACGCGGACGCTTAAGTAGTTTTACCGATTTCGCCGAACCGGGCGAAGGGGCATACTGGGGCATGGTGAATAACCCCGACCTCTACCGCCGGGTCTTCTCGAGCCACCCCCACGCGACCATCGTGTTCGGCCTCATGGACGGCCTTATCGAGGACGTCAACGACGCCGCGCTCGCGCTCTACGGCTACGCCCGCTCGGAGATGCTCGGGCTGCCGTTCTCGGCGCTCTCCGCGGAGCCGGAGGCGATATTGCACAAGCGCAAGGACGGCTCGGTGCTCTCGATCGAGGCGCACCGCACGACGATGAACATCGACGGCCGCGAGGTCGGCGTCGCGGTGATCCGCGAAATTCCCGCCGCGCGGGATCTGGGCGGCATCCTGGCCTTGATCCTCGGCCTCGCCGAGACGGCGATCAGGGCCCTGCCCCGGACCGATCCCGCGCGCCCGGACCTCGAGGAGGCCCGGCGTCTGGTCCTGCTCGCGGCGAAGGCCTCGGCGCCGCTTAAGGCCTGAAAGCCCGGCGCCGCGCCCACTTGAGGGGGGGCTCTCTATTTCCTAGAATGGCCGCGATGCCCACCGCCAAATCGTCCGCCAAAGCCCCGGCCGCCGCCGACCCGTACAAGAAGCTCGGCACCGCCAAGCTTCTCAAGATCCACGAGCTGATGGTCCGCGCCCGCCTGCTGGAAGAGCGCCTCATCAAGATGAGCAAGGGCGGCGACGGCTTCTTCTGGATCGGCGGCCCCGGCGAGGAGGCCTTCAACGTGCCCCTCGGCCTGCAGGTCAAGAAGGGCCACGGCGTGAATTTCGACTTCCTGCACCTGCATTACCGCTCGGCCGCCGTCGTCCTGGCGCTGGGCGCCAAGCCGATCGACGCGATCCGCCAGATGCGCTCGGTCGGGACCGACCCGTACTCCAAGGGCCGCAATTTCGTCAACCACTACGCGATCCCGGAGTTCAACGTCGTCCCGGTCTCGCCGACGATCGAGACGCAGTACTCGACGTCGATCGGCACCGGCATCGCCCAGGCCCGGGCCAAGACCGACGCGATCACCGTCGTCAACGGCGGCGACGCCGGCACGGCCGAGGGCGATTTCCACTCCTGCCTCGTGTGGGCCAACCGCCCCGCGCTCCCGCTTCCCATCCTGATCGTCGTCGTCAACAACGGCTACGGCATCTCGACGGAGATGCGCACGCAGCACGGGGAGAAGAACATCTCCGACTGGGCCAAGGTGTTCCCGGACATGCCGGGCAAGACCATCAACGGCAACGACGTGCTCGAGTCCTGGACGGCGCTCGAGGAGGCGTTCTCCTACGTGCGCAGGAACCGCAAGCCCTATCTGCTCGAGGTCAAGGCGAGCCGGCTTTACGGCCACTCCTCGTCCTCCGGCGCCAACCGCATCCCCGAGGCGGACTGCATCGAGATGCTCGAGTCGAAAATGACCCAGCTCGGCCTCGCGAAGGCCGCCGATTTCAAGAAGACCTGGGACGCCGAGGCGGCGGCGATCGACGCGGCGCACAAGCAGGTCCAGGCCGAGCCTTTCCCCGCCGTCGAGACCGTCTGGGAAGACGTGTTCGCCGACGGCCTCCCGCCGTCGTATCCGACGAAGGGAGGCAGCTGACATGGCCAACATGGCGCAGGCCATCCGCATGGCCCTCCACTACGGCGAGCAGAACCTGGGCGTCACCGAGATATTCGGCGAGGACGTCGGCCCGCCCCTGGGCGGCGTGTTCACCGCCACGCAGGGCCTGGACCGCGCCTGGAACGCCCCGCTCGACGAGCGCGGTATTATAGGAGCGGCATTAGGACTCGCGTGGGCCGGCGGCAGGCCCGTCGCCGAGATCCAGTTCGTCGACTACATCTTCAACGTCATCGACATGCTCAAGCTCGCCGCCAACGGCCACTGGTCGTCGGGCGGGCGCTACAAGACGCCGATGGTCGTGATGACGCCGACCGGCTCGGGCATCCACGGGAGCATGTATCACTCGCATTCGTTCGACTCCATCGCCTCGAAGCTGCACGGCATGAAGGTCGTCTGCCCCTCGACGCCGATCGACGCGTACGGCCTGATGATCGCGGCGATCAAGAGCGACGACCCCGTCCTCTTCCTCAAGCCGAAGGCCCTGCTGCGCTCTAAGGGCGCGGAGCTCATCCCCGGCGAGCCCGCCGACGAGAAGCTCCTGCACGGCATGATCGACGCGCCTCTCGGCGACCGCACGAAGTGGAAGGCGACGTGGCCGGCGCTGACCGACTACACGGTGGAGATCGGCAAGGCGAAGATCTCCCACGCCGGCTCGGACGCGACGATCGTCACCCACGGCCGCATGGCCCCGATCTGCCTCGACGTCGCGCGCAGGTTCGCGGCCGAGGGCAAGGGTTCCCTCGAGGTTCTCGACCTGCGCTCCCTGATTCCCTACGACTGGGAGGCGATCAAAGCCTCGGTCAAGAAGACCGGCCGGGTCGTCTTCGTCAACGAGGAGACGGAGATCACCAACTTCGCCGAGCACCTGATCCGCCGGCTCGTCGACGAATGCTTCTACGAGTTCAAGGTCCGCCCGCGCCTGCTGGCCGGCAAGGCCACCCCGGGCATCGCCCTGTCGCCGAACCTCGAGTACTTCCTGCAGCCCCAGACGAAGGACGTCGAGCGCGTCGTCTCCGAGCTGCTCGCCGACCCGGCGTAGGCCGCCGATGACGCCGGCCTACCGCGCCCTGCTCGACCGGCTGCGCTCCTTCACCGCGCTGAACAAGGCCGAGGGGCTGCTCTCCTGGGATCACGCGGTGATGATGCCGCCGGGCGGAGGGTCCTCGCGCGCCGAGGCCTGCGCCGCCGTCGGCTCGGCCATGCACGCGCTCATCGCGGGAGAGGATTTCGGCCGCCTGCTCGACGCGGCGGAGGCCGACAACCCCCGCGGCCCCGTCGAAGCCGCGATGATCCGCTGGTCCCGGCGCGAGTTCGAGCGCCGCCGCCGCGTCCCGCCCGCGCTCGTCGAAGAACTCGCCCGCCACGCCTCGCTGAGCCACGGGATCTGGGTGGAGGCGCGGGCCAAGAGCGACTTCGCCGCTTTCCGCCCCGCGCTCGAGAAGATGTTCGAGCTCAAGCGCCGCCAGGCCGAGGCGCTGGCGCCGTCCGGCGACCTCTACGACGCCTGGCTCCAGGAGTTCGAGCCGGGCATGACCACGGGAGAGGCGGCCGGCCTGCTCGAGGCGATCCGCGCCGGCCTGGCCCCTCTGGCCAAGAGCGTCCTCGCCCGCGGCCCCAAGGCGCCGGTCCTGTCCGGACGCTTTCCGATCGACGCGCAGAAGCGCCTCGGCGAGCTGGCCGTGCGCGAGATGGGCTTCGACCTCTCGCGCGGGCGCCTCGACACGGCCGCGCACCCGTTCTGCTGCTTCCTCGGCCGCGGCGACGTGCGCCTGACCACGCGCTACTTCGAGGACCTGCCTTTCTCGAGCCTGTACTCCTGCCTGCACGAGGCGGGGCACGGCCTGTACGAGCAGGGCGTCGCCCCGGAGCTCGACGGGACTCCTCTCGGCACGGGGGCGACGATGGCGATGCACGAGTCCCAGTCGCGCCTGTGGGAGAACGTCGTCGGCCGAAGCCGCGGCTTCTGGAAGCGCTGGACCCCGCGCTTCCACGAGGCCTTCCCGCAGACGCGCGCGCTCGGCCCCGAGAATTTCTACCGCGCCGTCAATCGCGTGTCGGCCTCCTGCATCCGCGTCGAGGCCGACGAGCTGACCTACGGCCTTCACGTGATCCTGCGCTTCGAGCTCGAACGCGACCTGCTGGCCGGCCGCCTGCGCGCGGGGGATCTTCCCGAGGCGTGGAACGCGAAAATGAAGGCGCACCTCGGGATCGTCCCGCCCGACGACGCCCGCGGCGTCCTGCAGGACGTGCACTGGGCGGAGGGCCTCATCGGCTACTTCCCGACCTACGTGATCGGCAACGCGATCTCGCTGCAGCTGTGGGAGGCGGCGCTCAAGGCTCGCCCCGGCATCGAGGCGGAGATCGAGGACGGCGGCGCGCCGTCCCTGCTCTCCTGGCTCGTCGAGAACGTCCACTCCCGCGGCAAGACGGGGACCGCCCAGGAGATCGTGGCCGCGGCCACGGGGGGTCCGATCGATCCCGCTGCGTACCTGCGCTACATGACCCAAAAGTACGGAGAGCTATGATTGAACTCGGGATCGAGCTTCACGACTCGAGGATCGACGAGTTGTCGGTCGAGGATGGAGACCTGCTCCTGACCGGCGTCGTTTACGTTCGCGAGCCGGAAGGGCCGGGCCGTTTCCACGACGCCGTCATCCGCGTCAAGGACGGGGAATGCGAGCGCGAAGAGCTCGAGGTTCCTTTCCTTCTGGACGACGGCAGCCTCGTGCTGAACGGCAGCAGGTTCGACAATGTCCTGCCGTATCCGTTGGAAGCGGAAGGCGAGACGGCCCTGCTCCTGGCGCCGGCGGAATCGAGCGAATTCGTCATTCGCGGCTCGGGCATAGAAATCAAATTGGTAGAATCGGCCTCATGAACTCCTCCGACGACAAAGAGCTTGGTTTCTCGACGCGCGCCGTCCACGCGGGACAGTCTCCCGACCCGGCGACGGGCGCGATCATGACGCCGGTCTATCTGACCTCGACCTACGTCCAGGAGTGGCCGGAGAAGCACAAGGGGTTCGATTACGCTCGAACGGTGCATCCCACGCGCAACGCGCTCCAGATGAATTTGGCGTCGTTGGAAGGGGCCTCGTTCGGGCTGTGCTTCGCCTCCGGAATGGCCGCCACCTCGACCGTCATCGAAGCCCTGTCCTCCGGCGATCACGTCGTCTGCGGCAACGATCTGTACGGCGGAACGTATCGCGTCTTCACGAAAGTGTTCGCCCGTTTTGGAGTGACCTTCACCTTCGTCGACACGACCGACCTCGACGCCGTCGAGGCCGCGTTTACCGCCAAGACGAAATTGGTCTGGATCGAGACCCCTTCCAATCCGCTTCTGAAGATCACGGACATACGCGCTTTGGCCAAATTGGCGCACGCGAAGAACGCGAAACTGGTCGTCGACAACACCTTCGCCTCTCCCGCGCTCCAGCGCCCTCTGTCCCTCGGCGCCGACGTGGTCGTCCACTCGACCACCAAGTATCTGGGCGGCCACTCCGACGTCGTCGGCGGCGCGATCCTCACCAGCGACGAGGCTCTCCACAAGGAGTACAAGTTCCTGCAGAACGCCGTGGGCGCGGTGCCCGGGCCTCTGGATTGCTTTTTGCTCCTGCGCGGAACGAAGACGCTGGCCCTGCGCATCGAGCGCCATTGCTCGAACGCGATGATCGTCGCCAAGCATCTGTTGTCCCATCCCGAGGTCGCCACGGTTCATTACCCGGGCCTGCCCACTCACGCGGGCCACGAAACGGCGAAAGGGCAGATGTCCGGCTTCGGCGGCATGATCTCCTTCGAGCTCAAGGGCGACATGGAGCGGGCCAAGCGCATGATCTCGTCGTGCGAGATCTTCGCCCTGGCCGAGAGCCTGGGCGGCGTCGAGTCCTTGATCGGCCACCCCGCGTCCATGACGCACGGCTCGATTCCGCGCGAGGAGCGCCTGAAGGCGGGCCTGACCGACGGCCTGATCCGCCTCTCCGTCGGCATCGAGGACGCGGCCGACCTCACCGCCGACCTCGACCGCGCGCTCGTGCGCAGCCTCTCGGCGAAGCGCTAAGCTACCAGCTGCCCGAGGAGCCGCCGCCGCCGAAGGAGCCGCCGCCGCCCGAGAATCCGCCTCCTCCGCCGGAGGACCAGCCCCCGCCGCCGGAGGAGAACCCGCCTCCGCCCATCGTGAATATCTCGGTGTTCCCGTAGAAGACCTTCTTGCCGCCTTTGACGCTGAACTTGCTTCCGATCGCGGTGTGGGGCAGCAGGCCTTTGATGAAGGGGAATCCGATGAGGTGGGTCATCAGGCAGCCCATGCCGAACCTGACCCCCCAGATCGCCATCGGGAAAGCGGCCCAGAACGGGATCAGGAAGAAGTACAGGAACCAGCCCATTCCCGGCGCCGCGAGGCCCACGACCTCGAACAGGCCGAGTATGCCGAAGACGAAGGCGCTCATCATGAGCTTCTCGAGGAGGCCCAGGCCGTTGAAATCATCGTCTTCTTTCGCCGCGGGCGGCGGGGAATACGTGCCCTCGGCCGCCGCGACGATCGCGTCCACGCCGGCCGTGACGCCGCCCTCGAAGTCGCCGGCCCGGAAGCGCGGCACGACCTCGTTCTGGATGATGCGGCCCGCGAGCGCGTCGGGCAGCGAGCCCTCGAGGCCGTGGCCGACCTCGATGCGCAGCTTGCGGTCGCTCTTCGAGATCAAGAACAGGACGCCGTCGTTCTGGCCCTTGCGGCCGAGCGCCCAGGTGCGTGAGACCTTGAGCGAGAAATCCTCGAGCGGCTCGCCCTCGAGCGAGTCCAAAGTGAGCACGGCGACCTGATGGCCCGTGCGCGCCTCGAAGTCCTTCAGCTTGCCCTCGATCGACGCGCTCGCCGCGGCAGAGAGCAGGCCGGCGTGGTCGTTGACGCGCCCCGACAGATAGGGGACCTCGAGCGCGGCGGCGGGCGCGGCGAGCGCCAGCAGCAGGAGGAGCGCGCGGCTCAATGCCCGTCTCCGGTGAGAGGGTCGTCGCCGAGCTCGTTGCCGAAGGAGGGCTTGCCCGCGAATCCGGCGTCCCGCATGGCCGCGGCCGCCTTCTCGACGGCGGCGCTCAGGCCGTCGGCGGTGCGGCCGTCGGCGGCGTGGGCCGTCATCGCGGCCACCC
>JAQTNG010000003.1 GCA_028714015.1 Elusimicrobiota bacterium
CGATCTGTCGAAGCTGTCCGTGCTGGGCGACGGCGTGCGTTTCCTGCGCGTGATCCTCGGCACCGTGTTCGCCTATTTCCCGATGCGCGTGTTCGGCCCGCTCGCGGCGGCGTTCCTCCTCGGCGCGGCGGGCCTGGCGCTTCTGCCGGTGCGCACCTATCTGGGCGGCGCCGGGATCGAGGAGTGGATGATTTACCGCCTGCTGACCGTGCTGACCCTCTCGGCGTGCGGCTTGATTTTCGCGGCGATCGGCCTGCTCGCTCAGAAGGCCTCGAACGCCGCTCTGCGCCGTCCCGTCTCCTGGGTGGACCGCCCCTCGATTCGCGAGACCGCGGGCGTCTGCGGCGCGGCTTTGTGGCTGTGCGGCGTCGGCGTCAACTGGCCCACCCTCGTTCAGTACGCGACGACCGGCCACATCACCCGCCACTGGGCCTGGGTGCTTCTCGGCGCGCTCGCGGTCATCTGCGGCACCGTGCTCGTCTCTCTGTCGATCGCCCTCGGCGCGTTCGCCCACCTTCCCCGCGAGGACGCCTCGTGAGCTTCTGGGACCGCAAGAAGGTCCTCGTCACCGGAGGCGGCGGCTTCATCGGCAGCCACGTCGTGGAGCGGCTGCTTCGAAATCATAAGGAAGTCCGCGTCACCGTGGCCGGCCGCATGAGCAAGGAGAACAAGCGCAACCTCTCCGAGGTCGACCGCAACCCGTACCTGCGCGTGATCAAGGGCGACCTGCGCAATCCCGTTTTCTGCCGCCGCGCCTGCAAGGGCCAGGACGTCGTGCTCAACCTCGCCGGCGTCGTCGGCGGCGTGGGCTACAACAGCAGGCACCACGGCAGCCTCTTCCGGGACAACATGACGCTCCAGATGAACGTGCTCGAGGCGGCGCGCCTCGAAAACGTCGCGCGCTACCTCGTCGTGAGCACGGCCTGCGTCTACCCGCGCGACTGCAAGATCCCCACGCCCGAGACCGAGGGCTTCCGCGACGAGCCGGAACTCACGAATCGAGGATACGGCTGGGCCAAGCGCATGGGCGAATATCTGGGACGGGCCTACGCCGAGGAATTCGGCATGAGCCTGGCGATCGTGCGCCCCTACAACGCCTACGGCCCGCGCGACCACTTCGACCTCGAGAAGTCGCACGTGATCGCCGCGCTCGTGCGCCGCGTCTGCGAGGGGGAGAGCCCGCTCAAGGTCTGGGGCGACGGCAAATCCACCCGCGCGTTCCTGTACGTGGACGACTTCGCCCGCGGCCTTCTCGACGTGGCCGAGAAATACCCGAACGCCGACCCGGTGAACATCGGTTCGGCGGAGGAGATTTCGATCAAGGACCTGGCCAAGGCCGTCTTGAAGGCCGCCGGGGCCGAGAAGACCGAGCTCGTGTTCGACCCCTCGAAGCCCTCCGGGCAGCCGCGGCGGGCCTGCGACACGACGATGTCGCGAAAGGTCCTCGGCTTCAAGGCCGAGATCGGCCTGGACGAGGGCCTGCGGCGCACGGTCGCCTGGTACCGGGAGAATCTGCAGTGAGAGGCAAACGGCTTCTGGTTCTGCTCACCTTCAACGAGGCCGAGGCCCTGCCCAAGATCTTCGACCGCCTTCCGCTGAGCGCGGCCGACGAGGTCCTCGCCGTGGACGGCGGCTCCAAGGACGGCACGGTCGAGTTCCTTAAGTCCAAGGGCGTCCGGGTCCTCGCCCAGCCGCGCCGCGGCCGCGGCGTCGCCTTCCGCGTGGCGCTCGAGGCCACCGACGCCGAGACGATCTGCTACTACAGCCCCGACGGCAACGAGGACCCCGCCGACATACCCCGAATATTCGAGAAGATCGAGGCGGAGGGCCAGGATCTCGTCGTGGCCTCGCGCATGATGAAGGGCGCCTATAACGAGGAAGACGGCCACTGGTGGCGCCCGCGCAAGTGGGTCAACCAGCTCTTCACCTTGGCCGCCAACCTGATCTGGAACCGCGGCCCCTACGTCGAGGACACGATCAACGGCTTCCGCGCCGTGCGCGCGGACTCCCTGCGCAGATGCGCGTGCGACGCCGACGGCTTCCCGATCGAGTATCAGATGTCGATACGGATGATGAAGCTGGGGTTCGTGATCGGCGAGATGCCGACGCACGAATACCCGCGCCTCGGCGGCCAAAGCACGGCCGAGTCCTGGCCCACCGGCGTGATCTTCGTCAAAACCCTTCTGCGCGAGATGTCGATGGGCCGCGGCGTGACCGCGGCGAACGCCGAAAAGGTAGAATTGCCGACCAATGGCTGATCCACGCCTCGACCAGCGCGCCGACGCGGAGACCTTCGCCCACCGGGCGATCATCACCTGGCTCCCGCTCCTCTACCTGCTGATTTCGTCCCTGTTCTTCCTGCGCACCTACGACTCCGCGCAGGTGAAGATCTCGATGATGCAGATGGGCGGCCTCGGCCTGCTGACGATGTGGCTCGCGCGCCTGGCCGTCGCCGGCCGCCACGCCCTCAACCGGGAAGACCTCGTCTGCCTGTCCCCGTTCCTCGCCTACCTCTTCTGGGGCGTGTTCTCCTACCTGAAGGCGCCGTACCACATGTCGAGCACCGACTTCCTCCTGCGCCACCTCTTCTACATGACCGTGGCGCTGATCACGATCTACGAGTTCGACGAGGCCGCCGTCGCGCGCCTGTTCAAGATCCTGATCTGGACCGCGTGGATCGCGATCGGCTACGGCGCCCTGCAGTTCGTGGACAACTCGATGTTCCCGCCGGGGCCCGGCAAGGGCATCGACCCGTTCGTCTGGCGCGGCGCGTTCTCCGACCGCGTGTTCTCGACGTACGGCAACCCGAACTTCTACGGCGACTTCCTCGTCATCATGTTCCCGATCCTCGTCACGCAGTGGTTCAAGACGCGGAGATGGAGCCTCGTCGTCCTGATCGGCCTGCTCCTGCTCAGCCTCGTCAAGACCGGCACGAAGGGCGCGTGGCTCGGCTTCGCGCTGGTCTGCTTCATCTTCGGGGTGATCGCCTTCGTCTTCTTCCCGGACCAGACCAAGAACTACCGCAAGCAGGTGCTCGGCATCGTCGGCGGCCTGGTGCTGGGCTTCCTCGGCTACACGGCCAAGGACCTGACCGGCCGCGTCGTGTCCATCAATTTCCGTCTTTTTACCTGGGAAGCGACCTGGGACATGATCCGCACCCAGCCGTGGACCGGCACCGGAATCGGCTCCTTCCCGCCGATCTACCCGGCCTTCCGCCGCCCCGCGATCTTCCACATCGAAGGCAAGCACAACACCGAGACCGACCACGCCGAGAACGAGTATCTCGAGCAGTTCTTCGACAACGGCATACTCGGCTTCGGCATCTTCATCTGGCTCATCGTGAGCACCTTGGTCGTGGGCTTCCGGTCGCTGGGGCAGCTCACGACGACGGCCATGCTCAAGGACGGCCGCCCGCCGCCCCGCGCCTTCGACCTGATCGGCGTGATCGTCTCGTTCATGGGCATGCTCGGCCACAACTGCTTCGACGTCAGCCTGCGCTTCGTGTCCTCGGGCGTGTACCTGGGGCTGCTGTCGGGCCTCATCGTCAACGTCGCGCGCGGCAAGGCGCTCTACGAGCTCCACGCGCGCCCGGCGGCGCCGGCCGTCGACGCGGACGCGGGCGTGCCCTTTTGGACGACCGTATCGGAGATGCTGATCTGGCCGCTGCGCCTGGCCGCGGCCGGCGGCGTCCTCTACCTCGCTTTCTTCAAGGGCTGGAGCCTGCTCCGCTCGGTCCCGTTCGGCGGCATGTTCGGGGAGTTCTGCCTGCTCCAGGGCCCGCTGTCGCGGGTGCCCGGCGGCGGCGAGCTTCTGCAATGGTGGCTCGCCTGGGGCGTCTTCGCCGCCTGCATGCTCTGGCTCGGCTGGGTCATGATCCGGCTGTGCCTTCTCTCGGAGAATCCCGTCGTGCCGCTGCTCGTGCTCGCGATGCTCTCGCCGCTGTACCAATTCTGGGGCTACTTCAAGGCCGACATCCACCACAACGTCGCGATCTACTTCTCCAAGGAACGCCAGTGGGAGCCCGCCGTCGGCAACTACCTGATCGTCAACAAGCTCAACCCCGATTTCGTGATGTCGAAGTACTTCCTCGGCAACGTCTTCAACGACCGCTTCAACATGACGAAGGCGTATCTCCCCAACTGGGGAGATACGGACAATGTGCCGCACGACGACTACGAGCGCGCGATGTACTGGTACGACGAGGTCCGCAAGCTCGCGCCGAACTACGTGCAGATGCACCACCAGATCGGCAACCTGCACCTGCGCCGCGCCGAATGGGCGACCAACAACGGCCATCCCGAGGAAGCCCAGAAGTATCTCGACATGGCGCTCGTGCGCTTCAAGCTCTACTACCAGATCGACCCCGTCTTCGCGCCGAACTACTACCGCATGGCGCAGATCTACATGATCCGCAAGCAGTACGACCTCGCGGTGAAGACCTACCAGGCCCTCATTGACGCGGAGCGCTGCGGCGTCAAAGAGTCCCTGCTCGAGAAACCCTGGCTGCGCAACACCATCCTCGCCTATCAGCCCTATGAGCTGTTGGACGGCAAGTGGGCCCACCGCCACGTCGGCGCCAACCGGCCGCGCGAGTCCGCCGAGGCCTACACGAGCATGGCCAACGCCCTGTTCATGGACAACCGCTTCCCGGAGGCCGAGCAGGCCTACCGCACCGCGCTCTCCTATGACCCGACCTTCGAGATGGCCAAGAAGAACCTCGAGGTCACCTACCGCCGCGCCCAGGCCGACGGGCGCCTGAAGCCCGCCAAGGTGGAGCCCGGCGTGAAGATCGTCCCGGGCACTCCGGTTCCGACGGGCTGGATCGTCGGTCCTAAGAAGTAGTCTTTTTCGCGCGCAGGAGCGCGTTCTCGGTCGCGATCAGCGGATCGATCAGGGCGTAGACTTCGCGCTCCTCGGCGCTCGCCAGGATGCGGTTATGGCGCACCGCGAGCCACGCCCTGCGCGCTTCCTTGGCGGCGGCCAGGAGCGGGGAGGGCACGAGCGTCGCCTTGTAGACGGGCATGCTCTTCGCCTCGTCGCCGAGCTCCTTGAGCATGAACTCGCGCGCCTTCGCGGGCTGGAGGCTCTTGACGAGGTAAGAGGCGATCTCGCGGACGATCTTCCTCTTTTCGGCCTCGAGTATGTCGGGCGGCGTGCCGCCCGCGACCAGGGCGGCCATGCCCTCGGGATACTCCTCGAGCCACTTGTGCGTGACCTGGCCCTCGTGTATGCGGCGGATCGCCAGGCGCTCGTAGATCACGCCCACCTCGACGCCGTCATGAAGCATCCGAGCGTAAAGTTCGTTGTCCAGAATGATCATGTCGGACCGATAGTGGCCGTACTTCTTGTACAGCGCGCGCGGTATGGCGAGGTTCGTCGTGAGGTAAGGCAGGAATTCCTCGCCGACGGCATAGTGGCCGGGGACCTTGCCTTCCGCGATCTTCATTCCCGGAGGGAACGCCGTGCCGATAAGGCGATCGTACCGATGCAGCCAGCCGTCCGAAAAAACAAATCCGGCGTTCGGGCGGGCTTTGAAGAAATCGGCGAACTTCTCCAGACGATTCAGCGTCCAAAAATCGTCGGAGTCTATGTTCGTGATCCAGGTGCCCGTCGCCATCTCGAGGGCCATGTTGCGGCAGGCCATGTTGCCGATGTTCTTGGGCACGCGCGTGTACTTGAAGCGCGGGTCCTTCGTCCACGCCTTGATCATCTCCGGCGTCTCGTCGACCGACCCGTCGTCGACGATCAGGACCTCGTAGTCGCCGAAGGTCTGGCGCAGGACGGTGGACAGCGCCCCGGGCAGCATGTGCGCCCGGTTGTAGGTGGGCAGAACGATGGAGAAAAGAGGCTCGCTCATGCGCTCAGCAAGGCCTCGATCTTCCCCGTGATCTCCTTGCCGACGGGGTTGGCGTCGGGGCCGAAGCGGGCGACGACCAGGCCGTCCTTATCCACGAGGAATTTGGAGAAGTTCCAGGGGATGTCGCCGTTGAAGCCGGCCTCCGTCGTCAGGTACTTGTACAGCGGATGGATCGCCGGGCCCTTCACGCTGATCTTCGAATAGAGATCGAAGGTCAGGGCGAACTTGGTCAGGCAGAAGCTCTTGATGTCGGCGTCGGTGCCCGGCTCCTGCGCGCCGAACTCGTTGGCGGGGAAGGCCGCGATGCGCAGGCCCTTGTCCTTGTATTTCTGGTACAGCGCCTCGAGGTCGGTGTACTGCGGGGTGAAGCCGCAGAGCGAGGCGGTGTTGACGACGAGCAGGGGATGGCCCTTGTACTTCGACAGCTTCGCCGGCTTGCCGTCGATGGTGGTCATCTCGAATTCGTAGATCCGGCCCTTCGTCTTTTCGGCTTGCATCGAGTTCACCTCGTGTTTTTTTGAGAAGGCGGCGCCGGCGGCGAACGCCGCCGAAGCCAGCCCCAGCTTCGCTTTTCGAAGGATTTCCATCAAGGGGGATTCTACCTTTCGCGCGGTCCGAGTGTCAGGCCTAACAATTCGACGAATTCTTCCCGACGATCCAGCGGGCCGCGGACAGCAGGTCGCGGCGAACGACGGTGGGCTTCGCTTTATAGGCCTTGTCGCGCCCCCCGTAGCCGGTGAGGACCAGGGCCGAGGCGCAGCCGGCGCGGCGCGCGCACTCGATGTCCGAGGTCTTGTCGCCGATCACGAAGGATCCCTTCAGGTCCAGGCCGAACCGGCGCTTGGCGGCCAGCAGCATGCCCGTCCCGGGCTTGCGCCACGGATGCTTGCTGTCCGGCCCGTGGGGCGAGAGGTAGATCGCGTCCCAGCGGGCCCCGGCGCGCGCGAGGCGCCGGCGGAGCTCGGCGTGGATCGCCCGCACGGTCTTCAGCGTGAAGTAGCCCCGGGCGACGCCGGACTGGTTGGTGACGATCACGATCTTGAAGCCCGCCTCGCGCAGAAGCTTCAGCGCCCGCGGCGCGCTCCTGTAGACCTCGAGGCCCGCGATCGAGTCCAGGTGATCCGCGTCGCGGATCAGGACGCCGTCGCGGTCGATGAAGACGGCCTTTGGGCGGGGCTTCATTTTCAGATTCTAGCTTTTACGCCCTTGGGAGACGGAGAAGTTGCGGTATCGGCAAGCCTGACGCTCAAGACAGGCGGCGCCGGGCGCCTTGGAGCAGGTTGCGGCCCAGGCTGAAGGTCATGCGGAACTTCTCGAAGGAATCGCGGTCGTCCGTGCCGAAGCGGAGCATCGTGTAGGGGTCGTCGCCGGGGCGCACGAAGCCCGCGACCGTCGTCAGGCCGCAGAGAAAGCCCGATTCGCGCAGAAGCTTGGTCGTCGCGGGGCTGAAGTCGTCGTAATCGCCGTTCGGATAGCAGAACAGATCGCACGGACGGCCGACGTTTTTCTCCACGAGGGTCTTGGATAGCGCCAGCTCGCGGCGCCCCTCTTCCTCGCCGGGAAGCGTGACGATCGTGTGCGTGTGCGTGTGGCTGCCGATCTCCATCAAGCCCGAGTCCGCCATTTCCCGGGCCTGCGCCCACGTCAGGGGCCGGTAATTCTCCGGAGCCGACGAGTCGAGGATCAGCTTGCGGCCCAGCTCGGCCTCGACGGGGGCGATCAGCGCCTCGCGCTCGGCGGGGAGAAGGTCCTTGGCGCGGCGCTGAAGGCCCTTCAGACGCTCGCGGCGCGCGGCGGGGTCTCCGGGCGCGCCCGCGAAGGCGTACTCGAGGCGGTCGGGCCACAGCGGCGCGCGCTCGTCGACGAACTGGGTCGCGACGAACAAGGTGGCGGGTAATTTCGCCTCGCGCAGGGCGGGGAAGCCCAAGGCATACACCGACTCGTAGCCGTCGTCGATGGTCAGGGCGACGGCGTAGTCGGGCAGGGCCGGTCCCCCGGACAAGGAGGCCGCGACCTGGCGCAAGGTCACGACGGCGCAGTTCTCTTTGAGAAAGGCCAGCTGGCGGCGAAAGGACGCCTGCTGCAGCCGGTTGCCCTGGTAATTGACGATCCCGTCGGACGGCCGGTCCGTGAAGCCGTGATACATGAGGACCACGGCTTGCCGGCGGCGCAGCCAGCGCAGAGGGCGGTCGAGGCCGAGCGCGAAGGCCGTTTTTAAAAGGATCGACTTCATGGGAACATCAGGTCGTGGTCGCTGTCGATGCCCTGCGTGGGAAGCGGAACCGAGAGCAGGGCCGTGTCGGCGCCGTGCCAGGCGTAGCGCAGCGGGCGCGAGCGGCGCAGGATGGGGGCTGCGGCCGACAGCAGCGCCTCGTCGTTTCCGGCCATCCACAGGTCGTCGGCCCCCTGGTCGAGCGCCCAGCGCGCGAAGGCCTTGACCATCGCGGCGCGCGCGGGCGCGGGGCCGGGCCCGACGTGGAGCAGGTGCGCGCGCTTTCTGCCGAGGCTGTCGAACAGCCTGAACACCGCGCTGACGCCGCCGGCCTCGGCCAGGACGTGCTCCTCGCGCCGCGGATTCTCGAGCAGGCGCCAGCGGACCCAGTCCGCGTCGCGCACGACTCGCGTCGGCGCCGAAGCGTCGTCGAGGCGCTCGGCGAGGCCGCCGGCGTCGAGCGGCAGGGGCTTCGTCTCGATTTTGGGCGCGCCGAGGGTCAGAGCCTTCACCAGGGCGCGAGCCCCGAAGCCCAGGGCCGGGCCCGCCGCGGCGGCCAGCGGGCCGTAGCGGCGCGCCAGGGGCCCGGAGAGCTCGAGCGGCAGGCTGCGCACGCTCGCGTCGGCGCGCTCGGTCCAGCCTATCTTGAGGAACAGGCGCATCGAGAGGTCGTTGCAGAAGGTGATGCGCCGGGGACAAAGGGCCATCCACGCCATCGTCAATGCCTGCCCGTGGCCCTTTGCTTGATACGCGGGCAGGATCGAGAAGTCGACGAACCAGATCGCGGTGTGTTGAAGACCGTCATGCGAAAGCACGACGGGGATCGCCCCCGCGTGGCCGACGACGCGTTCGCCGTCCACCAGGACGAGGGGCTCGATGCCGGGAAACCGCCCGACCCGGTACAGCCACTCCCAGTGCTCGGCGAGGAACGCAGCCCGTTCGGGAAAGGCGTCCGCGTAAAAGCGGCGCAGGGCGCCTTCCTGCGCGGCCGACGCCTTCCGGATCTCGGGCATTGCAGGATTCTACCTTTCGTGCCGCCGGTTCGGCACCTCGCGGAGAATAAGTTAATATCTAACCGCGCAGAAATTCAACGCTGGGAGCATGAATCATGGATGAAGCGGCAACCTTACCCGAAGACGAATCGGTCCTGAAGACGGCGGCGGCGCAGGGCGAATGGTTCGGCCACCCCAAGGGGCTCTACGTCCTCTTCTTCACCGAGATGTGGGAGCGCTTCTCCTACTACGGCATGCGCGCCTTGCTCGTCCTGTACATGACGAAGTACCTGATCATCAACGCCGACCAGGGAATGTCCGTCTTCGGCTACGAGGGCATCCGGCACTTCGTGCAGTGGTTCGTGGGGCTCTTCGGCATGCATGACCCGCTCTCGACCCAGGCCCTTTCCTCGCAGATCTACGGCCTGTACACGGGCTTCGTGTACTTCACGCCCTTCTTCGGCGGCATACTCGCCGACCGCGTGTTCGGCCAGCGCAAGTCCGTCTACATCGGCGGCGTTCTGATGGCGATCGGCCACTTCTTGATGGCGGTCGAGAGCATGTTCTTCGTGGCCCTCTTATTCCTGATCCTGGGCAACGGCTGCTTCAAGCCGAACATATCCACCCAGGTCGGCAACCTGTACCCGGAAGGCGATCACCGCCGGGATTCCGCCTTCACGATCTTCTACATGGGCATCAACCTGGGCGCTTTCTTCTCGCCGCTCGTCTGCGGCACGCTGGGGCAGAAGGTCGGCTGGCATTACGGCTTCGGCGCCGCGGGCGTGGGCATGATCGCGGGGCTGGTGATCTATCACTTCGGCAAGCACCTCCTTCCCGCGGACCGGATCATGAAGAAGGCCGCGGCCCACGAGACCGCCGTCGAGCAGAAGATCACGGCGACCGAGTGGAAGGCGATCGGCGCGCTCGTTTTCCTCTGCATCGTCAACATCGTCTTCTGGGCCGTCTACGAGCAGCAGGGCAACACGCTGCAGCTGTGGGCCGACCAGAACACCCGCTGGCAGTTCTTCGGCTATAGCGTGCCGTCGAGCTGGTACCAGTCCTTCAACCCCGCGTTCATCTTCATCTTCGCGCCGCTGATGAACATATTCTGGGGCTGGCAAAATAAAAGCGGCAAGGAGCCTTCGAGCGTGACCAAGATGGGCATCGGCTGCGTTCTGCTCGGCGGGGCCTTCATCATCATGATCGCGGCGTCGCGGGCCTTGGGCGCGGGAGAGAAAGGCAGCCTGCTTTGGCTGGTGGCGACGACCTGGCTGTTCACGATGGGAGAGCTCTACCTCTCGCCCATCGGCCTGTCGCTGGTGACCAAGGTCGCCCCGGCGCGCATGGTCTCGATGCTCATGGGCATGTGGTTCCTGTCGAGCTTCTTCGGCAACTACCTCTCCGGCTTCATCGGCGGCTTCTACGAGACGATGAGCAAGGACGCCTTCTTCACGCTCCTGATGGCGATGGGCGTCGGCGCCGGCCTCATCTTCTTCGCCGCCAACAAGCCCCTGCGCAAGACCATCGGCCACGGAGTCTAGGCTCCGCGGCGGCGGTCAGATAAGGCCGAAGCCCTTGAGCGCTTTCCTGAGCGCGGGGCGGAGCTCCGCCGAGAGGGGCGTCAGCGGCAGGCGGGGCTCCGGGCGGCACAGGCTCATCATCGCGAGCGCCGCCTTGACCGGGATCGGGTTGGTCTCGACGAACAGCGATTTGATCAGGGGGAAGAGCTTGAGGTGCAGGGCGGCGGCCTTTTTGTAGTCGCCCTTGAGGGCGGCGGCGCACAGAGCCTGCGTTTCCTTGGGCGCCACGTTCGCCACGACGGACACGACGCCCTTGGCCCCGACGGCCATCATCGGAACCGTGAGCGAGTCGTCGCCGGACAGAACGGTGAAGCCCGTCTTGGTGAGAGTCAGTATTTCCGAAACCTGGTCGAGGGAGCCCGCCGCCTCCTTGACCGCCACGATGGTGGGGAAATCCTTCGCGAGCCGGGCCAAGGTCTTCGGCAGTATGTTGACGCCCGTGCGGCCCGGTATGTTGTAGACGACGATCGGCAGGCGCGACTCGCGGGCGACGGCGCGGAAATGCCGGTAAATGCCCTCCTGGGTCGGCTTGTTGTAGTACGGGGCGAGCACGAGCAGGGCGTCGGCTCCGAGGCTCTCGGCTTCGCGCGCGGACTCGACGGCCTTCCAGGTCGCGTTCGCGCCCACGCCGGCGATGACGGGGACCTCGCCGCGGGACTCGTCGCAGGCGATCTCGATGGCGCGGCGGTACTCCTCGTGCATCAAGGTCGCGGCCTCGCCCGTCGAGCCGCAGGGCACCAGGCCCCGGGTGCCGCCCTTGAGCTGGCGGCGGATCAGCTGACGGTAAACTTCTTCGTCGAGACGGCCGTCCCGGTCGAACGGCGTGACGAGCGCGACGTAGGAGCCTTCGAATTTCATAGTGAAACCTCTCCTGAGAAAACGATGACGCCGGGGCCCTCGAGCCGCGGGCCCTCGTCGAAAGAAACGGACAAAACGGCGCCGCCGCGGACCTTCACCTTCACCGGCGAGCCGCCGAAACCCAGGACGCGGGCGACGAAGGCGGAGGCGACGATCCCCGTGCCGCAGGCGAGGGTTTCCGCTTCAACGCCGCGCTCATAGGTGCGGACCAATAAATCATTTTTTCTTATCTCGACGAAGTCGACGTTGGCGCCCGCGCGCCCGAAGGCCTTGGAGAAGCGCAGCGCCCGGCCGAGGCCTTTGACGTCGACCGTCTTTATATCGGGAACGAAGACGACGGCGTGGGGGACCCCGGTGTCGACGTAATGCGCCTGCACGGCGCGCCCTTTCGTTTTGACGCTCACGCCGAGACGAAGACCCTTCGGCGCCGGCATCGATACTTCGGCCCGCCCATTCCCGGTCAGACGCGCCGCGAGCGGCCCGCGATTGGTCCGGAGCGCGAACTCCTCGCCCTTCAGCCAGCCTCGCGCCGCGGCCCACAGCACGGCGCAGCGGGAGCCGTTGCCGCAAAAAGCGGGGGACCCGTCGGCGTTCCAGTAATCGAGACGAACCTCGCCGGCGCGGCGCGACATGACGAGCAATCCGTCCGCCCCGACGCCGAAGCGCCGGTCGCACAGCGACCGGGCGAGAGCGGCGCCGGATTTTCCCTTGGGCCGCCCCGAGAGGAGAACGAAATCGTTGCCGGCGCCGGTCAGCTTCCAGAAGGGGATCTTCATTTCGCGCCCGGTGCGGATGACAGCGTGTCGCGCAGGTCGCGGGCCGCGCGGGCGGAGAAGTCGAGCCGGGCGGGAGCGGTCAAAGGGGACAGCTCGAGGATCGCTTTCGCGGGCAGGCCGCGGGCGAGCTGGGCGCGCGCCCGCGCCCACAGCGCGGCGGCGTCCCCGGGAGACTCCTGGAGCACCCGGTCCGCCTCCGCGAGGGCTTCATCCGGGCGGCCCGCCTCGATGAGCCAGAGGGCCTTGGCGCGGCGCGCGCCGACGCCCGCGCCAAGGGCCAGGGCCTCGTCGAGGGCCGCGAGCGCGCTCGTCATGTCGCCCTGCGCGCGGTGCGCGAAGGCGGTCAGTATGAGGCCCTCGGGATTCTTCGGCTCGAGCGCGATCGCGCGGGCGATGGCCAGCTCCGCGGTCGTCCAGTCGCGCTGGGCGAGCAGGGTCTCGGCGTAGGCCCGCCACACGTCCGCGCGGCCGTCGAGCGTTTCGAGCGCGGTCTCGTAATGGGACGCGGAACGGTCGAGGAAGCCGAAGCGGCGGTCGATCTCGGCGAGGCCCAGGTGGGCGCCGAAGTGCTTGGGTTCGTAGACGATCGCCTTCGTGTAGAAAACCCGGGCCTGCTCGTCGAGGCCGGTGCGGTGGAGCATGTCGCCCTGGCGCGTGAGCAGGTCCACGTTCTTGGGGAAAAGCTTCACGCCGAGCTGGTAGACGCCGAGCGCCTCGTCCACGCGGCCGAGCAGGTCGAGGTTGTCGCCCTTCAGCACATAGGCCTGGCGCAGATCGGTGCCGCGCAGGGTCTGCAGGAAGTCGGGGGTCAGCGCCGCGATGACCTCGGCGGGCTTATGCGCGTCGGACAAGGCCTGCACCGGGCGTATCTTCTTGTCCGACGCCTCGCCCCACATGCGCCAGGCGCGGGCCGGCCCCGCGACGAGGAGGAGGCACGCCAGGATCGCCGCTCGCGTCATTTGGCCGCCTTCGCGCCCCAGCCGTCCGCCAGCTTGGGGATCGAGGCCAGGATCAGGCTTTCCTCCGCCGAATCGAGGCGCGAGGACGCGGCGATGATGCCTTTGTCGATCGCCTCGGCGATGCGGTAATCCTCGAACATGCCGATGTCGCCGACGGGCGGCTCGATGAGGAAGTCGGCCTGCTTGCGCTGCTCGTGCGAGAGATAGGAGCCGCGGATGTCGATGACCTGCAGAAGGGACTCGAGGACGTTCTGCGGGCGCGCCGTCGTGTAGTCCGTTTCGGTCACGCTCGCGATCGTCCACTCGGCGCCGAGAAGGCGCGAGGCGTCGACGGGAATGTAGTCCACGACCCCGCCGTCGACGAGGAAGCGGTGGCGGTACTCGAGCGGGCGGAATATGCCGGGGAGGTTCATGCTCGCGCGCACGGCCCTGGCCACGTCGCCTTCCCGGAAGATGATGGCCTCGCCGGTGTAGACGTCCATCGAGACGCAGGCGAAAGGCTTGAGCGTCTGGTCGAAACGGATGCCGCCGATGTTCTTGCGCACCAGGAGCTCGGTGTTCTCCGAGGAGAGGAGCTTGTCGAACAGCAGAAGCGAGATCAGGCGCGCCGACGACAGGTCGTTGCCGCTGCCGACCTTGATCGAGGAGGCGAACTCGCGCATTCGCTTCAGGGACATGCCCGACGCGTACAGCGAGCCGATGACCGAGCCCATCGAGGTGCCCGCGACCGAGTCGATCGGGAAGCCGGCGTCCTCGAGCGCCTGGATCACGCCGACGTGCGCGACGGCGCGCAGGGAGCCGGCGGAGAGCACGAGCCCGACCTTGGGGCGGCGGCCGGCCGGGGCCTGCCGCACCTCCCGCCACAGGTGGTCGCGCAGCAATCCCTCGGCGCTCAGGTCCGGGGATGCGGACGCGCCGCCCGCGAGGAGCGCCAGAAGAAGCGCGGCCGCCGAGCCTCTCACTGAGGAAGCTCCCGGCCGACGGCGCGTTCGAATCGCGCTCGGGCCAGGATGTGCTCCGTGACGGCGGAGAGATAGGCGAGCCTCAGCTCGAGGACGCCGTCCCGGGCCCTCAGGCGCGACAGCACCGCGCCGGGCTTGCCGGCGGCCTCGTCGTAAAGG
Organism: Elusimicrobiota bacterium; assembly: GCA_028714015.1. Taxonomy (GTDB): domain Bacteria; phylum Elusimicrobiota; class Elusimicrobia; order UBA1565; family UBA9628; genus GWA2-66-18. The sequence goes on from JAQTNG010000003.1 coordinate 14,356, forward strand.
TCCTGGACCTTCTTCCACTGGCTTTCGCGGCGCGGCCACTCTTCCTGCCACCAGCGCAGGGTCTCGGCGGTCTGACGAACCTCGAGGCGCACGCGGTCCTGCAGCGCGGCGCGGGACAGCTCGCCCTGGCGCTGCTCGGCGCGCTTCTGCTTGAGCTGGCTCCAGAAGTCGTAGGCGAAGGGGATCTTGATGCCGAGCGTCACGTCCCAATTGTTGTTCTTGATCGGGAAGCGCTGGGCGGTCAGCTCGTAGTCGCCGGCGAGGAGGACGGTCGGGTTGCGGCGGCCGAGCGCCAGGTTCACGCCGATGGCGTCCATCTGCACGCGGTAGGTCTGCGATTGGAGCTCGGGGCGCAGCTCCATCGCCCAGATCACGGCTTTCTCCACTTCGGCCTTCGCGGGGCGGGTCTCGAGGGCGCCGGCCACGCGGAACGGAGTATCGAGCTCGAGGCTCAGCGTGTTGAGGAACTGCAGGCGCGCGCCGTCGAGCGCGTGCCGCGCTTCCGCGGCGCGCGCGCGGGAGAGGCCGATCGTCGCTTCGGCTTCGACGCGCTCCCACGGTCCCAGGCCGCTCTCGGAGGCGGCGCGCTCGACGGTCTGCAGGTGAAGGTCGAAGGCGCTCGCGCGCTCCTGCGCCAGCAGGAGGCGGTAGAAGGCCTCCTTCGCGTGCAAGGTCACGTCCATCTTGACCGAGTCCCGGTTGGACAGGGCCTGCTTCTGCGAGGCCTGGGCGAGGCGCAGGGTGTTCATCGTGCGCTGGCCTTCGTAGAGCGGCATGTTGAAATAGGCCCGGCCGGAGTAGATGCTCTCGCTCGGCGCGCCCGGGAACAAGAGCAGGTTGCGGAACTCGGGGGACAGGGAGAACGGATAGCGCGCGTCGTACTTGGTCGCGCTCGCCTGCAGGCCGATCTCGGGCAGGAAGAGCAGGCGCGCCTCGGTGACGCGCGCGTCGGCGATGATGACGTCCTGCTCGGCCGACTGGAGCTTCGGATCGTTGCGCAGCAGCCGCAGGGTCTCCTCGATCGTGTACACCCGCTCGATCGGGGCCGAGCGCGGCACGCCCTGCGCCCAGGCCGCGGACGGCGTTCCGGCGAGAGCGAGGCAGAGCGAGGCGGCGAGAAGACGGTTGATCATTCGAGGTACGAAAAGATCAGACTTTAAACGATTTGGTCAGATGGTCGAGCTCGAGCTTGAGCGCCTTCAGGTCGTCGCGGGCGCTTCCGGCGCCCTCGGGCAGGCGCTTGGCGATCTCCTCGACCCTCTCGGACAGGCGCTGGGCGAGGTTGCGGTCCTTCTGAAGCAGGGCCTGGAGCGCGGCGGCCATGCCGTTGAACTCCTCCTGGAGCTCCATGAGCTCGTCGCCGGTGCGCAGGGAGACGCGGTGCGTCAGGTCCCCGGTGGAAAGCGACTGGCAGGACTTCTCGAAGCGGTAGATCGGGCCGGCGAAACGATGGGAAACGTACAGAGAGATCAGCAGCATAAGACCGAGATAAAGGGCGATCTTAACGAGCAGAACGGTATTAAACTGCACGACGCGGTCGGTGACCGACGGGCACTCCGTCAACATGACCCTCATCAGGGAATAGTACACGTCGCCGCCGACGATCATGGAGGCGACGAGGACGCTCAGGAACACCATCCCGATGTACTTGAGCTGCAGCGCGCGCTTGACGAGGACGGTCTTGCGCTGGAACCGCTGATCGTCGCCGGCTTTCGTGTCCTTGCCCATCGTTCTCCGGTCAGGTCAGAGCAGATCGTCCGAGAATTTGAGCCACTCGGGCGTCACGGTCTTGAGCTTGGCGGTCGCGGCTTCGAGGCTGACGGCGACCACGGCGTCGCCCTTGAGCGCCGCCATGTGGCCGAACTTCCCCGCATGAACGAGGTCCGCGGCCAGCACGCCGACGCGCGTGCCGAGGATGCGGTCGAACAGCGTGGGCGGCCCGCCGCGCTGCATGTGGCCGATGACGGCGGAGCGGGTCTCGATCTTGGTCTCGGCCTCGATGATCTTGGTCAGGCGCTCGGCGACGCCGCGGGCCTTGAGGATCATGTGCCCGAACTCGTCGAGCTCCTCCTCCTGCTTCTCGCCGGGGATGTCCACGGCCTCGGAGGCGACGACGATCGCGACCTGGCGCGCCGCGTGCGCGATCTTGAGCTTGGCGCACATGTCCTTGACGTCGACGGGGCGCTCGGGCACGCACAGATAGTCGGCGCCGCCGCCGATCGCGGTATACAGGGCGACCCAGCCGGCGTGGCGCCCCATGACCTCGAGCACCATGATGCGGCGGTGGGAGCGGCCGGTGTCGCGCAGGCGCTCGACGGCCTCCATCGCCAGCGTCGAGGCGGTGTCGAAGCCGAACGTGGCGTCGGTCGCGTCGAGGTCGTTGTCCATCGTCTTGGGCACGCCGACGACGTTGACCTTGTGCTCCTTGAAGAGCTTGTTGGCCACGCCGAGCGTGTCCTCGCCGCCCATCGCGACGAGGGCGTGGAGGTCGAGCTTTTTAAAGGAATTCAGGACGCCCTGAACGCCGCCCTCCTTCTTGTAGGGGTTCGTGCGCGAGGTGCCGAGCATCGTGCCGCCGCGGCCGATCATCTCGCGCACGTCGTCGGGGCCGATCGGCTTGGCCGTGCCGTTGATCATGCCCTTCCAGCCTTCCTGGATGCCCAGGCACTCGTAGCCGAGCTTGTGCGCCTTCAGGACGACGCCGCGGATCGCCGGGTTGAGGCCCGGGCAGTCTCCGCCGCCGGTGAGAATCGCGATTTTCTTGGCCATGAAAGATCCTCTAGAAGCTGTTGGAGTACTTGAGCTGCACCACGCGTTCCGGCCCCCGATGGGAGCCGTCGCTGTACAAGCCGCCCGCCCCGATCGCGCGCACCGAGAAGTCCACCTGGAAGTTCGGGGTCAGGTAGGCGCGCAGGCCGGCGTTGAACCGCGAGTCGCTCCAGTTGCCGATGTTGTCCCACTCGAGCAGGATCGAGGCCTTGTCGCGGATGTTGATCGTCAGCGGCAGGGAGCCGAAGATGCTGTTCGAGTCGAAGTCGGAGATGTTGAACGACGGGTGCAGCTGCAGGCCCGGCAGGCCGAGCTCCTTCGTCGCCACGACGTAGAAGCCGCGCTGGCGCTGGTTGAAGCGGCGGATGCCGGTGTTGTAGCTGTAGCCCTGGCCGTCGAAGCCGATCGCGAAGGACGGCATCTGGCTGTCGCCCTCGTAAAAACGGTACTTGACCTGCGCGGTCGGAGCGCGCATGCGCACGTTGCGCTCGTCGCCGATCAGGCCGTCGATCGCGGCGGAGGCGCCGAGGTTGATGCCGGGGTAGACGCCGAACGAGAGATACTGAAGGAGGCCGCCGCGCGAGTAGAAGCGCGAGCGCGCGGAATAGCCGTAGTTGTCGAGCACCGCGGTCGTCGGCGCGTCGATGACGTCGGTGTCGGGCGTGCCCCCGCCGTCGCGCGCGGACCGGGCGGGGCGGGAGGCGGAGGCCTTCGGCTTGATCTTCACCGCCGACGAGGTGGGCTCTTCGGCGCGCAGGGCGGAGGTCCCCAGGAGGAGCGCGGCCAGCAGTGCAAGTCTGACTTTCATCGATAAATCCTTATGAATCAAGCGGGTTTCGCCAGGACCGCGGCGATGCGCTCGTGGAGTTTGGCCATCTCGAAGGGCTTCTGCAATACTTCGGTGGCGCCGCTCATCAAGGCGATGCCCTTTTCCTTGACCGTGTCGCGGCTGGTCATGATCATGATGCGCGGGGCCTTGGCGCCGAGCTTGTTCGTCAGTTCGTAGGCGACATGGTAGCCGTCGATGTAGGGCATCATCACGTCGAGGAGGACGAGGTCGAGCTGTTCCTTGAGGGCGGTCTGCAGCGCGTCCTTTCCGTTCGCCGCCGAGAGAACCTCATAGCCCTGATAGGCGAGGTCCATCATGAGCAGGTCGAGCAGATCCGGATCGTCGTCGGCGACGAGGATGCGCTTCTTCGTGTCGGCCATTCCCTCTCCTTATATTGCGCGGCTCGTGGATTCTAACCCATTTATCCTTTATGCGACAAGCCGTAAATGGGGTCAGACCTCCCGTTGTTGCGTTACTCTAATAGGGAAGTAACGCGGGAATAACGCAACAACGGGAGGTCTGACCCCGTCGTTACTTGCCGCCCCACTTGCGGGGGGCGATGACGGCGGGGGCGCCGGAGGCGTCGATGTTCCAGCAGCGTTCGCCGAGGATGGCCTCGACGGCTTCGAACAGGGCCTGGTTGAGGTTGACGCGCTGATCTAAATCGAGGATCGCGACGCCGTCCGGGGTCTCCTGCTCGAGGGCGACCGGGCAGGGCCCCTCGAAGCGCTCGAGGACGTCGCGCAGGGCCTCGAGCTTCTCGGTGCCGACGGTCGCGTCGCACTTCAGGCGCAGGCGCTTGGCGAACTTGGTCGCCGACGAGTCGAGGGGAGTCATGTCGTCGACGATGACCTCCGGCGTTCCCGCGCCCGCGTCCTCGCTCTTGAAGGACAGGCGCCCGGTCGCGGCCACGAACGCGCCGATCTTGGCCAGAGTGTTGACGCCCGAGGCGTAGGTCTTGGGGAAGCAGAGCAGGGTGATCTCGCCCGTGAGGTCCTCGAGCGTGATGATCACCCAGGGCTCGCCGGTCTTCTTGGAGACCATCTTGCGCATCTTGCTGATCATGCCGGCCAGGCGCACGGGCGTCGTGATCGCGGGCGTGAGCTGGCCGACCTCATGCGTCGCGGTGGCCCGGAGCTGGGCTTTGACCGACATGAGCGGGTGGCCCGAGAAGTAGAAGCCCAGGACCTCGCGTTCGAAGGTCAAGGTGTCGTGCTCGGACAGCGGCTTTATATCGGAAACGTCGGCGGACGACATCGGTTCTTCGGTCGAGCCGCCAACGCCGAACAGCAGGCCCTGGCCCTTGTCGAGGTCGGCCTTCATCTTCTGCTGGCGGCCGACGGACTCGTCGACGGCGAGCAGCAGGCGCGCGCGCGCGGCGGGGGAAGGCTCGTTCGGACGCAGGGAGTCGAGCGCGCCGGCCTTGATCAGGGACTCGACCGCTTTTTTGTTGATCGCATGCAGGTCGACGCGGGAGCAGAAATCGTCGAGGGACGTGAATTTCTTTTCTTGCGCCGCCGCGACGATGGACTCGGCCGCCCCGGACCCGACGTTCTTGATCGCGAGCAGCCCGAACCGGATTTCGTCGTTCTGTATGTCGAACCGGGTCCTCGATTCGTTGACGTCCGGCGGCAGGATTTTCATTCCCATCCGTCTTGCTTCTTCAAGATAGGTGACGAGCTTGTTTTCCTTGTCTTCCGCGCCGATCGACGAGTGCCCGATCTCCGAGGTCAGAACCGCGGTCATGAACTCGATCGGGAAATTGGCCTTCAGGTAGGCGGTCTGGTAGGCGACGATGCCGTAGGCGACGGAGTGGGACTTGTTGAAGCCGTAGCCGCCGAACTTCACCATCTGGTCGTAGATCTTGGTCGCGACCTTGTCCTTGATCTTGTTCGCCGCGCACCCCGCGATGAATTTGCTGCGCATCTTCTCGAGGTCCTCGAAGATCTTCTTGCCCATGGCCTTGCGCAGGCCGTCGGCCTCGCCGGGCGTAAATCCCGCGAGCTTCTTGGAGATCTCCATGACCTGCTCCTGGAAGACCATGCAGCCGTAGGTGTCCTTCAGGATGGTCTCGAGCAGCGGGACGTCGTAGACGACCTCCTCGCGCCCGTGCTTGCGCTCGACGAACATGTCGAGCATGCCGGACTGCATGGGGCCGGGGCGGAACAGCGCGATGAGCGAGACGATGTCGTCGAAGACGGTGGGCTTGATGCGGAACAGGAGGTCGCGTATGCCCTGGCTGTCGAGCTGGAACACGGCGAGCGACTTGGCCGTGCGCAGCATTTCATAAGTCTTCGGGTCGTCCATCGGGATGGCGTCGATGTCGAATTTCGGGTCGTGGCGCTTCTTGACGAACTTGACCGCGTCGTCGATGATCGAGAGCGTGCGCAGGCCGAGGAAGTCGACCTTGAGCAGGCCGAGCTTCGGGCAGACGTCTCCGTCGTACTGCGTCGTCACCACGTCGGACTTGGCGCCCTTCGCCAGCGGCGTGTACTTGACGACGGGCTCCTTCGTGATCAAGGTGCCGGCCGCGTGCACGCCGGTGTGGCGCTTGAGGCCCTCGAGCTTGAGCGAGAGCTCGAGCAGGCGCTTGACCTGCGGATCCTTGGCGAGCTCGAGCATCTCCGGCCCCTGCATCGCCTCGTGCAGGTGGACGTTGGGGCCGACGGGGATCTTCTTGGCGATCTCGTCGATCTGCATCAGCGGCATGTCGAGCACGCGCCCGACGTCGCGGATGACGAGCTTGGCTCCCAATGAGCCGAAGGTGATGATCTGCGCCACGCATTCCTTGCCGTATTTCTCGCGGACGTAGGCGATGACCCGGTCGCGCCCGGTGTCCGCGAAGTCGATGTCCAGGTCGGGCATGGATTTGCGGTCCGGGTTGAGGAAGCGCTCGAAGAGCAGGCGGTGCTCGATCGGATCGGCGTTCGTGATGCGCAGCGAGTACGCGACGATGGCGCCCGCGCCGGAGCCGCGCCCGGGGCCGACGGGGACGCCGATGGAGCGGGCGTGCTTGATGAAGTCCCAGACGATCAAAAAGTAGCCGGAGAAGCCCATCCGCTTGATGACGCCGAGCTCGTAATCCAGCCGCTCCTTGTATTCCGGCCGGTAGCCCGAGGGGAAGCGCTCCTTCATGCCCTCGAGGCACAGATGCTCGAGATAGGTGTCCTGATCGTAGCCGGGGGGAACCTTGAATTCCGGGAGGAGCATCTGATCCATGGGGATCTTCAGATTGCACATTTCCGCGATTTTCAACGTGCTCGAGAGCGACTCCGGGGCGAAGGAGAAAAGCTTGTGCATCTCCTCCGGGGACTTGATGTAGAACTCGTGCGAGTCGAACTTGAGCCGCTCGGTGTCGGCCATCTTGCGGCCGGTGGCGATGCACACGCGGGCGTCGTGCGCCTCGTGGTCGTCGGGCTTCCAGTAGTGGCAGTCGTTCGTCGCGACGAGAGGGATGCCCGTGCGCTTGTTCAAGTCGAGCAGGGCCTGCGTCACCTGACGCTGCTTCTCGATGCCGTGGTCCATGATCTCGAGGTAGTAGGAATCCGGCTCGAGGTTGTCGCGGAACCAGGTGACGAGCTTCTCGGATTGGGTCAGATCGCCGGAAAGGATCGACTGATTGAGCTCCGACTTCAAGCATCCGGAGAGCACCACCAAGCCTTTGGAGTGCTTGGCGAGAAGCTCTTTGTCGATTCTTGGATCGTAATAATACCCTTCGGTAAATGCGATCGAGCTCAGCTGCATCAGGTTCTGGTAGCCCTCGAAGTTCTTGGCCAGAACCGTCAGGTGGCAGTTCTCCTTCTGCGAATGGCCGCGGTCGAAGCGCGTGCCCTTGGAGATGTACATCTCGCAGCCGATGATCGCCTTGAGGCCCACGGCCTTCGCGTTCGAGTAGAACTCGACCGCGCCGTACATGTTCCCGTGGTCGGTGATCGCGAAGCCCTTCGCGCCCGCGTTGGCCAGGTCCTTGAGCGCCTGCGACGGCTTGCCGTCCTTGTCGGACAGCCGAATGACCCCGTCCATCAGGGAGTATTCGGAGTGGTTGTGGAGATGAACGAACTCGGGCTTTGACATGGAGAGCGTCGCGGAAGCACATCATACCAAATGCCGTCGACGGCGGCCCTTTGCTACAATGCGTCGCGATGAAAAAGAGGCACTCGGGCCTGATCGAAACTTTCGTCAGCAAGAAGACGGTCTGGCGCGGCCGGGCGGTCAACTTCGACGTCGACACGGTGCGGCTTCCCAACGGCAAGCTGGCGACGCGCGAGTACATCTCGCACCCCGGGGCCGTCGGGGTCGTGCCCTTCCTCGACAAGGACACCGTCGTGCTGGTCCGCCAGTACCGCCACCCCGTCGGCGAGGTGACGCTCGAGCTGCCCGCCGGCAAGATCGACCCGCGCGAGTCCGTGCTGGCCTGCATCAAGCGCGAGCTCGCCGAGGAGACCGGATTCACCGCCGCCAAATTCGCGCCGCTGATCAAGTATTGGCCGACGCCCGCCTTCGCCGACGAGGTCCTGCATCTCTACGTCGCGACGGGCCTGAGGCCCGGCAAGGTGAACGCGGACGACGACGAGTTCATCGAGACCGTGATCTTGCCCTTCAAGAAAGCCGTCGCGATGGTGCGCGCCGGCAAGATCCGCGACTCGAAAACGGTCGTAGGTCTGTTAGCTTGCGCGTCATATGGAAAAAATCTCCGTCCCGCGGCCGTCATTTGAAGCCTGAGGAGATCCAGACCTGGGAGTCCTTCCTCAAGCGCACCCCTCTGTTCTCCGGGCTGTCCGTCGAGGACCTGGGCAAGCTCGCGGAGCGCCTGCAGCTGCTCTCGCTGCCGAAGGGCGCGACGATCTTCAAGCAGGGGGAAGCCTCCGACGCGCTGTATCTGATCGTCTCCGGCCACGCGCGCCGCTATCGCGCCGTGGACGGCCAGGAGACCCTCGTCGCCTACCTCGGCCGCGGCGACGTCATCGGCGAGACCGGAATGCTCACCGGCGGCCCCCGGTCGGCCACCATCCGCGTGGACGCGACGAGCGAATTGCTGAAGCTGCCGCGCAAGGACTTCGAGGACTGCCTGCGCGAGCATCCGACCATCCTGCTGCACCTCTCGCGCACGCTCGCCACCCGCCTCATCGAGGGCGGCCAGGCCGCGCCGCGCCCGTCGTCGGAGCAGGCCCGGCTCGTCGCGCTCGACTGCGCCCTGCCGCGCCGCGACCGGGCGCTGATCAGCTGGCGCCTCGGCGCCGAGCTCGCGGCGCAGACCCGGAAAAAAGTGCTCATCGTCGACCTCTCGCCCGAGCCCGGCGACATCGCCCGCGCCGCCGGCCTCAAGCCCGCGCCCGCGAGCGAGACCGAGCTGCGCGGCGCGAACTTCCGCGACCCCGCGGCCCTGGCCGCGCTGGGTCAGGAGCACCCGTCGGGCGTGCGCATACTGTCGGTGTCGCCCGCCACGCTGGGCGGGCGCCTGTTCAGCCAGCTCTACCTCTTCCTCAACGCCGTGCGCGACAGCCACGAGCTCTCCCTGCTGTGCCTGGGCGGGCCGCGCGGCGACGTCGAGCGCGCGGCGCTGACCGAGGCCGACCTCATACTGATGGCCGGCTGCGACGCGATGCGCCCGCAGTACCGGCACATGGAAGTCGAGGTGCCGCCGCTCGCCGAGGAGTCGCGGCGCCTGCTGCGTCTGTGGGTCGGGGACCTCGAGCCCGAGGACGCCCCTCTGCTCGTCGGCGCCGAGCGCGTCCTCGTGCCGTGGAGCGAGTCGGCCGTCGAGGCCTACGAGCTCCAGGGCAGCGCCGACGCCGCCTTCGCCGCCGAGCCCAAGGCCGCGAAGGCGCTCGGGCGCCTGGCGCGCCGCATCGGCGGCGTCCAGGTGGGGCTGGCGCTGGGCACGGGCGCGGCGCTCGGCCACGCGACGATCGGAGTGCTCAAGGTGCTGAAGCGCGAAGGCATACCGGTGGACATGATCGCCGGCACCTCGATGGGCTCCCTGATCGCGGGCTGCTTCGCGGCCGGCTACGAGCCCGAGGAGATCGAGCAGCTCGCCCTGCGCATCGACAAGTCGTGGGTCTACGAGAACCTGTTCTGGGACCTCACGATCCCGCGCTCGGGCCTCTTCGCCGGCGACACGCTCCTGCGCTTCATCCGCTCCTACATGGGCTCCCGGGAGTTTTCCGACATGGACATCCCGTTCGCCTGCGTGGCCGCCGACATCGAGACGGGCGAGGAGGTCGTGCTCCGGCACGGCCGCGTCGCCGAGGCGATCCGCGCCTCCTGCGGCCTGCCGTTGATCTTCGAGCCGACCCAGCTGTCCGGCCGCTGGCTCGTCGACGGCGGCCTCGTCAACCCGGTGCCGACGCGCGTCATCGCCGACATGGGCGCCGACATCCTGCTCGCGGTCAACCTGACGCTGCCCGCCGGCGATCGCAAGACGAAGGTGCACGAGCGCCACAGCCGGCGCCTCCTGGACCAGCCGCTGAACCTCGAGACTTTGCGCCGGGCCGCGCTGCCCGTCCTGCCCGCGGCCTTCCGCGCGCCCAACTTCCTGGAAGTGTTCTTCCAGATGATCTACACGATGGAATACGAAGTGGCCCAGTCCCGGCTCGATCTCGCGCACGTGACCATGTTCCCCGACCTGAAGGGCTTCTCCTGGACCGAGCTGCACCGCGCCAGCGAGATCATCCGCGCCGGCGAGCTCGCCGCCGAAGAGGCGCTCCCGCGCCTGAAAGCCCTTATCCCCGCGTTCCGGTCCTAGGGGTCAGGCTTTCCGATCTTGCAATTCTCCTCAGGGATTTCCGATGGAGAATTGCAAGATCGGAAAGCCTGACCCCTAACGGCGGCCGCCCTCGGCGTTGACCAAAGACAGGTGGGCGCCTTCGAGGTCGCCGGAGGCGATCTGGCCGAAGACGCCGAGGAAGCGGGAGAGCTTGCCGCGGCGATCGGAGACCTCGCGGCCGTAGGAGGTGGCCTTCGCGTACTTGACGAGCAGATCGTCGAGGAGCTCGCGCCACCGCGGCTGCTTGAGGACCGCCTCGCCGACGCGGAACGGGACGAGCCGGTAGTCGGATATGTCGCGCGAGAGGGTGCGGCGCAGGCCCGAGCTTTCGGCCATCATCTTGTCGATCTCGCCGACGCGCGAGAGCCACGCGTCGGACTGCAGCGCGTCGAGCGAGGCCCGCGCGTTGGCCTTGAGCTTGGCCAGGCGCTCCTGGTAGGACCGGCCGCGGCGCTTGTAGGTCTCGCGGATCGCGTCGGCCGCCGGCACGGCGTCGATGGCGGCGAGCAGATCGGCGGTGAGGAAGCCTTCCTCGGACTCGATGCGGGCCAGCTCCTCCTCGAGCGACGCCGCGGTGAGCCATCGGGCGGCCTCGCGCTGGCGGCCGGAGAGCTCGACGAGCAGGGCCTTCGTGATCCGGCCCGGGTCCTTGCTCTTCTCGGCGGCGGCCTCGAAGGCGGCGAGCGCCGCCCGGGCCCGCTCGACGGCCAGGGCGCGCGCGGCGAAGCTCTTCGGCAGCTTGTCCGCCGGGACCTTCGCGAGCAGGCGCGCCTCGAGACCGGGGTCCTTCATGTCGCGTTCGGTCAGCCGGACGCCGCCCATGGTCGCGAGCGCGGCGATGCGCGTGCGGCGCAGGCGCTCCTCGAGGTTGCCGAGGTCGTACTTGAGGCCGAACGCGGGATAGGCCAAGGTCGCGTGGTCGAGCTTGCCGGTCTCGATGAGCCTGGGCGCGCCCGGCGGGCGGCGCGTGTTCAGCGCGCTCTGCAGGCTCATGAGCTGGGGGGAGTAGCCGCGGATGTTGCCGGCGGAGAGGCGGTCGTAGAACGAGCTCGCCAGCGCCGCGCTCGCCGGCGTGTCGGAGCCGGCGGCCTTGCCCTCGGGCGCCTGACCGGTGATGACCTTCTCTCCCTGAGAGCCCTTGCCCTCGAAGAGGTTGCGCAGCAGCTCGCGCTTCTCCTCCTCGCCGGCCTGCTGGTCGGCCAAGGTCGTCAGCTTCGAGGTCTTCGCCGCGCCCTTGAGCACGCCGAAGGCTCCGCGGTTGGAGTTGTTGCGCCGGAAGGTCTGCTTCAGGTGCTTGACCAAGGTGTTCTCGAACAGGTGCGTGCCGTCCGCCTCGTCCTTGGCCAGCCCCAGCGCGATCTCGGAGGCCGACGCCAGATCTCCGTGCACCCATTCCCTGACCGCGGCGCGCTTTTTTTTGTCGTCGAGGTCGTCGCTGATCGCCGCGGCGATTTTGGATTGAAGTATGCGATCCACCAAGGCCTCTTGAAGACCGGGATCCGCTTCCAGCTGTTTGCGCATGTCCTCGACCGCTTCGGAGCGGTCGCCCTCGACGGCCTGACCGGACGGGGCCGACGAGGGCTCTCCTTCGTCCGCCCAAGCCGAAGCTCCCAGCAGAAGGATCGCCAGCAGCGCGGCTCTCATTTCCGCGCCCCATCCGTGGCCGTCGAAGTCGACGCCGCCGTCGAGAACGCGAACACCGACCTTCTCCCCGACCACACCACCCCGTCGTCGCCGATGCGCGCCAGCCCCAAGGTCAGATCCGAGGTCTCTATGTCCTTGCGCGCCTTCGTCCAGAGATCGAAGAACGAATGCGTGTCGCTCTTGTCCGGCACTCCCCACCGCGCGACCGCGTAGCGGCCTCCCGGCGTCAGCGCGATGCTCACGAGGCGGGGGAAGGGCCCCGCCATCAGCTTGGTCCCGCCCGCCCAGTCGCGCGCCTCGACGGACCAGGACTCGCCGAAATGGCGGGCGATCAGGACGACCTTCGAGTCGTTGGAGAACACGACGGGATCGCCTTTCTCCGGCCAGTCCGCCGATTCGTCCCTCCACAGCGTCTGCCCCTGCGAGCCGTGGATCTTGAGCAGGCGGCGCGACTCGAGCAGCTTGCCGCGCGACGGATTCCAGGTGAGGGTGCGCTCGAGCGTCCAGGCCGCCTTCCCGTCGGGCGACGCGTCGCCCAGCACCTCGCGGGTGACGGCGCCGTTCTCCTCGCGCAGCAGGCCGATCTCGAAGGCGAGCGCGCCCTCGGCGTCGTAGAGCACGAGCGACCGGCCCTGCTTCGACCAGCCCGGCGTGGAGTGCCCCACCGCCATGTCGGGCAGCACGGGCGCGTCCGCCGCCGAGGCGGTCAGCGCCAGCGCCGCCGCGAGGATGAGGCCGTTCACTTCTTCTTGGCCTCCGCCGGGGCGGCCTCGACGAACACCTTGCCCTTCACGCGCGCGAACGCCCGCACCTTCCACGGCTGGGCGATGGCCTGCGTGGCGAAGCCGGCGGGCTCCTTGATGCGGTAGCGCACGATCACGTCCGCGCCCTTGGCCACGGGCTCGAGGAACTCGACGGTGTAGCCGCCCGTCGGCCGCTCGCCCGCGAACACGGCGACGGCGAAATACTTCTTGAAGTCGAGGGGCGGCGCGTCCGAGCCGACCATCAGCCACAGGCGCGTCCAAGCGCTCTCGTCGGCCGCGACCTCGGTGCCGGGGTCGATCGGTCCGCCGTACTGTCCTTTCCATTCCATGGGTTTCTCCGCCTTTCGGCCCGCGGCCGAAACGTTCATAGCCGCCGAGCCGGCGAACAGCAGCGCGATCAGCATGATCCGCAGATAGCATCTAGGCCGGGACCCTTCGGGCCCGGCACAATTGCCGCTGAGGAAATGCTTGTAGCAATTAGTCATGACTGCCTCCTACGACGAGCTTGGGCATGCGGATCGTGGGCTGGCCGTCGCTGACCGCCACGCTCTGGCCCTCTTTGCCGCAGACGCCGACGCCCCAGCCGATGTCCCAGCCCACGCGGTCGATCGAGCGCAGGGCCTCGGGACCGACGCCGAGGAGGTTCGCGTCGCGCACGAGGTGCTTGACGACCCCGTTCTCGACGCGCCAGCCCTCGTCCACCTCGAAGACGAACTCGCCGCTGGCGGTGTCCACCTGGCCGCCGCCCATGCGGGTCACCAGCAGGCCGCTCTTGAGCTCCTTGATGATCTTGGCCGGGTCGTCCTTGCCCGGCGCGATGTAGAGGTTCGACATGCGCGGTATGGGCCGCGAGGCGAAGGATTCGCGCCGTCCGTGGCCGTTCGAGGCCCGGCCCTCGCGCAGGGCCGTCGCGCGATCGTACAGAAAGTCCGTCAGGACCCCGTCCTTGACGAGCTCGGTCGCCCGCGCGGGCACGCCCTCGTCGTCGAAGACGAACGAGCCGCGCTGGAACGGCAAGGTCGGATCGTCGACGACGGTGATCGTCTCGGGCGCGACGGCCTTGCCGCGCATGCCGCGGTAGGCGGGCGACGAGCCCTCCTGGACGTGGTCCGCCTCGAGGGAGTGGCCGATCGCCTCGTGGATGAAGGTGCCGCCCGCGCTCGCGGCGAGTATGACCGCCATCTCGCCCGCCTTGGCCTTGGGCGCGTCGAGCTTGGCGACCGCGCGGGCCGCGGCCCGGCGCGCGGCCCGCAGCGCGGACTCGTCGTCGAAGACCTCGTAGCCGCGCTGGGCGCCGATGACCTCCATCGCGGTCTGCAGCATGCCGTCGCGCCCGGCGACGACGGACACCTTCAGGTTCGTCGACACCCGGCTCTGGGAGAGGTCGGCCCCTTCGCTGTTGAGCAGGCGCGTGTCCTTGCGCCGGTCGCCGTAGACGGCGGTCACCTGGCGCACGAGGGGGGAGATGTCCCGCGCCGCCCGGTCGATGGCGCGCAGCAGCGCCAGCTTGCGCTCGAGCGGGACCGTCGCCGGGTCGATCCGGCAGGCGGGCGCGGAGCATTGCGCCGCGCCGAAGTCCGGCCCGCGCCGGGGCGCGCCGGGCAGCAGGCGCTCGCGCAGGCGGGCCGCGGCGGCGGGCGAGGCGTTCTGGGAGCTGCCGAAAAGCGTCTCGACGCGCGGGCCCTCTCGCCTCAGCAGCCGGAGGCTCAAGCCCCGCTCGGCGCTGTCGCCGATGTCGCGGACCGCCCCATCCTCGAGCCGCGCGGTGGACCAGCGCCACTCCTCGAGGAAGACCTCGCCGTAGTCGGCCCCGGTCAGGGACGGCCCGTAGCCGGCGGCCTCGCCCCCGAGGAAACGCTCGCGGCGTTTCGTCATGCGTCCCTCCGGCGCGGCAAGGTCAAGGTGACCGTCGAGCCCGCGCCGAGCTTCGAGCGCAGGACCGCGCTGCCGCCGTGCAGCTCGGCGACCTTGCGCACGAAGGCGAGCCCCAGGCCCATGCCCTCCTGCTGGCCGGTGAAATCCTTCTCCACCTGATGAAAGCGGGAGAACACGCGCTCGAGATCCTCCGGCGGCACGCCCGGCCCCGTGTCGGCCACCGTCACCGCGGCCCAGTCGCCCGCGGCCTCGGCGCGCAGCGCGGCGAGCGGAGCGGCCTTCGGGTTGAACTTGATCGCGTTGTCGAGCAGGTTCTTGAGCGCCTCGGTGATGAGCCGCCGGTCGCCCAGGACGACGAGGCCCGTCTTCGGCGCGTCCACCGTCGCCGCGCGCTCCGCGATCTTCTCCTCGAGCCCCGCGACCGCGTCCTGGACCGCCTCGTCGAGGGCGAAGGGCTCCGGGTTGATCTGGACGTCGGGGCTCTCGATCGTCGTGTAGCTCAGCAGCTTGTCGACGAGCTCGCTGAACTTGCCGCCCTGCGAGCGGATCGTGCGCACGGCCCTGGACCACATCGGGTCGGTGTCGCCGTTGATCTCGTCGATCAGTATGTCGGCGAATCCGGTCACGGCGGACAGCGGAGTGCGCAGCTTGTGCGAGATGAGGCTCAGGAAGGTCCGCTTGAGCTTCTCCTGGCGGTAGCTCTCGGTGCGGTCGCGGAACACGAACAGGCGACCGTCGCTGTCGCCCATCGCCGCGCGCGTGACGCGGCCTTCCAGCACCAGCAAGGTCGGCTCCTTGCGCACCGCGGCGAAATCGACGACCGGCTTTTCGCCGGAGAGGAGCTCGGAGATCGAGGGGGTGACGGCCATCCCGTTGAGACCGTCGGCCAGCTCCCTAAGTTCCGCCCCGAGCAGCTTCGCCGCGGCCTCGTTGGAGAGCAGGACCTTCCCCGAGGCGTCGGTCAGCGCGGCGCCGTCGGTCATCTGCGCGAACACGGTCGCGAGCTTGAAGCGCTCCTCCTTGAGCGAGGTGAACAGGCGCGCGTTGTCGATGGCGACCGCCGACGAGGAGGCGAAGGCCTCGAAGGCGCGGAGGTCCGCCTCGCTGAAATCGCCGCCGCGCTTGTTGATCGCCTCGAGGACGCCCACGAGGCGCCCCTTGATCAGCATCGGCACCGCGAGTATCGAGCGCGTGACGAACCCGGTCTGCGCGTCCATCGCGGGCGACCAGCGCTTGTCGCGGCGCGCCGCGTTGATGATCTCGGGCGCGCGGTTCTTGGCCACCGAGCCGGCGATGCCCGCTCCGAGCGGCAGGCGGATCTTGGCCGCGTCGGGGCCGAGCCCCAGGGCCACGTCGAAGTACAGCTCCTGCGTCTTCTCGTCGAGGAGCAGCAGGGACGCGCTTTCGGCGTCCACGACCTTCGTCGACAGCTCGAGAACCGACGTCAGAAGCTCGCCGATCTCGAGCTTGGAGGATAAAAGCCGTCCCACCTCGAGAAGAAGCTCCAAAGTGTCTGCGTTCGTCGCGGGCATGTTCTCTTACCCTACCAAATCCTCACGCCGCGGGGCTCGGCGGCCGAGCCGCCGGCCGCGACGGGGAATTCATA
The DNA here is from genome assembly GCA_028714015.1 of Elusimicrobiota bacterium. GTDB lineage: Bacteria > Elusimicrobiota > Elusimicrobia > UBA1565 > UBA9628 > GWA2-66-18. The sequence goes on from JAQTNG010000003.1 coordinate 30,609, forward strand.
CTCGAACGGCGCCGGCCGCGGCAGGACCAGGCTGACGAACCGCAGATCGTAGACCGAGGCCGTCCAGCCGCCCCCGGGCTTGGGCGTCACGGTCCACGCCGGCGCCTTGAAGAAGGTCATCAGGCGCTCGCCGAACGGCGTCCGGCGCGCCGCGAGCGCCGGCGGCGAATCCCCGTCGTCGGCCAAGGTCAGACGCGGCTCGACCGTGCCGCGGCCCACGTCGACGAGATAGACCTTCCAGCCGTCCTTCTCCTTGACCACCCCGCGCCAGCGGTGGGCGCCGAGCGGCTCCGGGAACGCGTACTGGAAGCCCTTGCCGCCCGTCTCGCGGGCGAGCAAAGACAGCGCGTACTGGCGGGCCGAGAAGGCCATGGCCAGGTAGAACGCGACGGCCACCAGCGCCGTCTGGCACAGCTCGCCCAGATGCGGCCGCCATGAGCCCTTGAGCCGCGCGAGGTGCGGCGCGGCCAGGAATCCGACCAAGGCCAGGTCGACGATGAAGATCGTCGCCAGCTCCGGCCTCATCAGCGAAAACGGCCAGAACAGCTGCACGCCGAACGAGTTGATCAGGTCGAGGAAGAGATGGCCGGCGCAGTTGACCGCGATGATCGTCGCCAGGTCGCGCGCGTCCATGTCGTCGTATTTCTTCTTGAAGATCCAGGTCAGCGCCGCGATCCAGAGGGGAAGCAGCACCAGCGAGTGGCCGAACGACCGCCGCAGCATCACCGCGCCGGGATCGCCCGTGAGCAGGACGAGCGCGTCGATGTCGGGCAGGTTCGCCGCCCAGGCCGAGACCGTGACCGCCCTTCGTCCCAGCCGCGGCCGGAAAAAGGCCTCGCCGACGGCCAGGCCGAGGAGCGTATGGGTGACGGGATCCACGAGCGAAGTATAAGAGGAAGCCCGAGGGAGCGCAAGCCTCGCATGTTACGGCTTGGGGAGTATCTTCAGCGCCCCGATTCCGGCCGCCCGGTACACTTTGAAGTCTCGCCGGTCGAAGGTGAGGACCGTGTCGATGCCTTCGCGCTCGGCTACGCGCACGAGGGTCGCGTCGGCCAGATCCATCGGGAGGTCGTGGTATTTCGCCATGAGCTGACGCAAGCGGGGGGCGTCTTCCGCGTCCAGGCGGGCCAGTCCGAGGGCGCCCTCTGCGATCATGGCGAGAAGAGCGTCACGGCCTTCGGGGTGTTCGCGTCCCAGCAGGTGGGCCGCTTCCGTCGCGGCGGGCCAGGTCGTCCAAGGCTTGCCGGGAGCCGCTTTGAGCGCCGCCACCGCGGCCGCGTGCGCGGGGTCGCGGGGATCGAGGTAGCCGACCAGGACGCCGGCATCAACGAGAATCGCGGGCATGCTTCTCCAAGACGGTTTTCAGGAACTCTTCGCTCGCGTTCAAGGCGAGGGAGCGCTTGCGGACGGGGCCTCGCCTTTCCGGGATGTAGTGCTTGAGGCGATCGTGCACCGACATGGTTTCTTCCCTCTCGAGCCTCAATCCCCTATCCTTCAGGACGGCGCGCAGCGCCTCCGAGCGGGTCGCCCGGAGCGCGCGCGCCACCCGGTCGAGAACCTTCTCCTCCTCGGGCGTCAGCCTCAGCGTGATCGTCACTGTTTTCTTCATTCGTATTACATAGCGTAATACGAATGCTCCCTTCCGTCAAGCCCCGCCCCGGACCCGGCCCCGCAGGCGCTGCAGATGGCGCGCCAGCAGCACCCGCTGGGCCTCGTCGCGCGCCTCCTCGGAGGCCTCCGCCTCCGCCAGCCTCTTCAGGCGCGCCAGCAGCCGGCGCGTCTCGCGTCCCGTCTCCTCGTTTCTCATCGTTCGTCCTCCCGGGGCGCCCGGCGCCCTCACCCATCAGACGATCGACCCCCCGAAAAAGTTGCATGAGCCGGCCGGCCCCTTTCCAACGGCGTGTGGAAGGGGCGCTTCCTCGCCTTATGGCTCGGTCGGGCCTCGACAGGGACGCGCGAACCCGGTATGCTTCCCGGGTGAGAATATTCCTCGTCGCGCTGGCGGCGCTGACCCTCGGCGCTCCGGCCCAGGCCCGCAAACCCATGATCAAGGACCTCGTCTCGGCGTTCGAGTCGGCGAAGACCGACGAGCGCATACGCCTGGCCGCCGCGCTCGGTCGCCGCAAGGACAAGAAGACCACCGACGCCCTGATCCTCGCCTTCGACATCAAGCGCGGCAACCCGCGCGAAAGCGCCGCCTTCGTCGAGGCCCTGGGCCTCGCCGGCGATCCGCGCGCCGTGGCCCCCCTGGCCACCGCCTGGGACTACCTGCGCTCGCTGATCCTGCAGATGGGGGAGCTCCCCGGCAACCTCCAGGTCCTGCGCTGGAAGCTGCTCGACGCCCTGTCCCGCCTCGGCGGCGACCAGGCCGTCCGCATACTGTCCGAGGCCTTGAACGACGGCGATCCCCGCGTCGTCGAGGAGGCCGTGCGCGGCCTCGGCCGCCTCCAGGTCAAGGACGCCGTCCCCGCCCTGCAGCAGCTGGCCTCGGGCGCGACGGGCAACCTCCTCCAGGCGATCTTCGAGGCCCTGGGCGACATCGGCGACAAGCGCGCGCTCTCCACGCTCGAGCAGGCGGTCACCAACCCCGACAAGTTCATCGAGGTCGAGGTCTCCTACGCGCTGGCCAAGCTCGGCAGGAAGGACGCGCTCGCGCGCCTCAACGGCTTCCTCGCCGGCGATCCCGGCGAGGACAAGGTCGGCCTGCTCGCGGCCTACTACCTCGTCAAGCTCGACAAGGACGCGGGCCTGCGCCACCTCGAGACGATGATGAAGAAGCCCGACAGCCCGCTCGCCCCTTTCGCGGCCGAGACCCTGGGCAAGACGGAGAACCCGCGCGGCGTCCTCGTCCTCGTCGAGGCCTTCAAGGCCCCGGACCCCGCGGTGCGCCTCTCGGTGGCGCGCTCGCTCGGGCGCCTGGGCGGCGGCCGCGCGGTGAGCGCCTTGAAGAAGATGCGCTCCGACTCCAACCCCGGCGTGCGCAGCGCCGCGATCAACGGCCTGGCCGACCTCGGCGAGAACGACTAAACGCTATAAGGATTTCCTCAGCGGCGTTTGTGCCGGGCCCGAAGGGTCCCGGCCTAGATGCTATATAGACATACCTCTCCCAGCGCGCTATTCTTGGCGTGAGATGAGCCGCGAATCGAACATCGGCGACGCGTGGGGCGGCCTGGCCGCGATGCTCGTCGCCCTGCCTCAGGCCCTGGCCTTCGGCGTGGCGGCCTTCGCGCCTCTCGGGCCCGAGCACGCGGCCGAGGGCGCGCTGGCCGGCCTCGTGGGCGCGGCCGCTCTCGGCATGACGGCCGCCTGGTTCGGCGGCGCGCCGCGCCTGGTCTCGGCTCCCTGCGCTCCGGCCGCGGCGGTGCTGGGCGGCCTCGCCGCGGTGCTCGCCGCGCGCTACGGCGCCGAGCGCGCGGCCGCCCTGCTCATGCTCACCGGCCTTTTCTCCGCGCTGCTTCAAATCGTCTACGGCGCCGCGGGGGGCGGGCGCCTCATCAAGTTCATCCCCTATCCCGTCGTGACCGGCTACCTGAGCGGCGTGGCCGTGATCATGGCGCTCGGCCAGCTGCCGCATCTTCTGGTCCTGCCCGCGGGCATGGACCTCGCCGCCGGGCTCGCGTCTCCCTCTTCGTGGAGCGGGCCCGGCCTGCTCGTGGGCCTGACGGCGATGCTCGCCATGGTCCTGGCGCCGCGCCTGACCAAGGCCGTGCCGTCGCCCGTCGTGGCCCTGGCCGCGGGGGCCGCCGCGTACTGGGCGGCGGGCTATGTCCATCACGAGCTGCGCTCGCTTACGGGCAACGCGCTCGTCGTCGGGCGCCTGCCGGGGGGCCTGTCCGGCATGTGGTCGGCGCTGGGCGCGCGCTGGTCGGGCCTGCGCGGCTTCACCCCGGAGATGTTCAAGGCCGCGGTCATGCCCGCGGCCACGCTGTCGCTGCTCCTCTCCGTCGACACGCTGAAGACCTGCGTGGTCGTCGACACGCTCACGCGCTCGCGTCACGACTCCGACCGCGAGCTCCGCGGCCAGGGCCTGGGCAACCTCGTCTCCGCCTTGTTCGGCGGCACCGCGGGCGCGGGGGCGATGGGCGTGACCCTCGTCAACATCAACGCCGGCGGGACCACGCGCCTGTCCGGCGTCCTGGCCGGGGCCTTCACCTTGGCGGCCCTGCTGGCGGCGGGGCCGCTCGTCGCCTGGGTGCCGGTGCCGGCCTTGGCCGGCATACTCCTCGTCGTGGCCTGGCGCATGTTCGACCGCAAGAGCCTGCGTCTGCTGCGCCGCCGCTCGACCCAGCTCGACTTCGCCGTCAGCGCCGCCGTCATCGTCGCCGCCGTCAGCCTCGACCTGATCGCCGCCGCGGGCATCGGCATCGGCCTGGCCGCGCTCCTCTTCCTGCGCGACCTGTCCCGCGGCTCCGTCGTGCGCCGCAAGGTCCGCTGCGACGCCGTCACCTCGCGCCAGCGCCGCCTGCCCGCCGAGCGCGAGGCCCTGCGCCGGCTGGGCTCGGCCGCCGTCGTCTGCGAGCTCCAGGGCAGCCTCTTCTTCGGCACCACCGACCAGCTGCTCGCCGAGCTCGACGCCGACCTCAAGACCTGCCGCTTCGTCATCCTCGACCTCAAGCGCGTGCAGAGCGTGGACTTCACCGCCGTCCACATGCTCAAGCAGATCGAGGACCGGCTTCACGACCGCGGCGGCCGCCTGCTGCTCTGCCAGCTGCCCCACAGCCTGCCCACCGGCCAGGACCTCGAGAGCTATTTCGCCGAGGTGGGCCTGGTCAAGCCCGAGCGCTTCGTCACCGTCTTCGGCGAGCTCGACGCCGCCCTCGAGTGGGTCGAGGACCGCCTGCTGTCCGACGCGGGCCTGGCCGCGCCCGTCTCGGCGGCGGCGCTGGGCCTGCCGGACATCGACCTGTTCCGCGAGTTCGACTCCGTCCAGACGAACGCCCTGCGCTCCATCCTCGGCGAGCTCTCCGTGCCCGCCGGCGCGGCCGTCTTCCACCACGGCGAGACCGGCGACGAGGTCTACCTGATCCGCAAGGGCCGCGTGCGCATACTCCTTCCCCTCGCGGGCGGCCAGGAGCACCACGTCGCCACCTTCGGCCGCCGCGACTTCTTCGGCGAGGTCGCCTTCCTCGACCGCGGCGTGCGCACCGCCGACGCCGTCGCGCTGACGCCCACCGAGCTCTTCGCCCTGTCGCGCGCGCGCTTCGACGACCTGTCCCGCTCCCACCCCGCCCTGGGCGCCATGCTCTTCGCGCGCCTGGCGCGCGCCCTGGCCCTGCGCCTGCGCCAGGCCGACGAGGAGCTGGGCCACCTCCACGACGCTTAAATGTCACCCCGCCGCTCTGGCCTGGCGCGCGCCCGCGGAGCTATCGTGTCCGCTCAGGGAGGCCTCGCCATGAACAAGATCTTCTACGCGCTGCTGGGCGCCGCCGGCGCCTTGCTCGCCAAGTCCTACCTCGACCGCAGGGCCCGGGCCCGGCTCGAGGGGGCCCTTCCCCGCCCGGTGCCCTTGGAGCTCGACGGCGAAGTCCGGACCGTCGCCGACGAGATCAGCGGCCCGCTCGCCGAGATTTAGCCGTTACGATTCGTTGACCGCCCGTCCATGGGAAATTCCGCCGCCGCGCGTATCCTATACGCGAGGGAGGTCTTATGGCGCACAAACGCCGCCGTCGGTCTAAAGCCGCGCGCAAGCCCCGTCCCGTCGCCCCGTCCATACGCGATCCCGGGCCGATACGGTCCCTGGACTCCGAGGACCAGGCGGGCACCTACGCGTTGATTCACACCGAGAACGACACCGGCGAAAACGACGAGGGCGTGTTCGCGCAGGGGCCCCTGGACGAATCTCCGTCGAGGAGTTCGCGGGCCAAACGACGCAAGGAGGCACTCCGATGAGACCGAAAAAGAAGCGGGTCGGCATGGAACAGCCCGACGCCGTCAAGGACGAGGCGATCGAAACGATCGGCGGCACCGACGGCGAGGCGAAGGGCGATGACGAGACCTGGGAGAAGGGCGACGTCGAGGAGGACGCCGGCTACGGGCGCCCCCTGGAGCAGGGGGGCGAGGACGAATTCGCCTAGACGACGACGCGCGCCCGCCGTCGGCGCCGGGTTCAACGGGAGGCAGAGCCATGAAAACCAAAAAGAAGGGGCACGGGCCGAGCGCTTTCACGCGCGGCCGGACAGCGAGCACCAAGAGCACCCGGCGTCACGCGCGCAGGCCGGCCGTGAAGAGCCGGCCCAAGGAGGAGTTCGTCGGCAAGCTGGAGGAGCTGATTCCCCTGTGAGCGCGATCGCGGGGGGGAGGGCGCGAGGAGGGATATATATGAAACCGGTAAAGAAACTGGGCTCCCCCGAGGAGCCGGATCCGAGCAAGATCGGCCCGGAAGGCGTCGAGAGGGGCGAGGTCGACCCGAGCGACGCCGAGCGGCGCCGGAAGCTGGGCCTCCTGGACGACGAGGCGGAAGGCGGCAGCGGCTACGGCCGGCGCCGGGAGGACAACCATGAAGACAATCGCGTCTAACCGGCGGCGCGCGGCGCCGAGCAAGCACCGGCCGAAACGCCGTCCCGCCCGGCGGGCGCACGCCGCCCGGCCCGCTCCGGCGGAGGAGAGGCCGCTTGTGGTCGCGGCTCCGTACGTCAATCTGGAGCCGGACAAGCGCGACGACGAGCTGAGCGACGAGGAAAGCCTGGATCGCGAGGAGCGCCACGCGCTGTATTGACCCGGGGAACTAGCGAGGCCCGGCCGCGGCCGGCGATTCGGCCGCGATGGCCCGGGCGCCTTGCCACGCCTTGGAGTCGTGCGTGGCGTGCCAGAGATCGTAAAACTGCTGCAGGTTGAGCCAGACCTGCGGCGTCGTGTGAAGGGCCGGGGCGCGCTCCTCATGCCTCGCCGTCCGCCAGCCGACGGAACTCCGCGAACAGCTCGTGGATCGCGGCCGCGTGCTCGCCCTGCTCCTTCTCGAGTCCGAGCAGGGCCTTCTCCGCTTTCTCGATGCGCGCGGCAAGGCCCTCGCCGCTCATCAACACGTCGCTCATCTTCACGAACGCGCGCATGATGGCGATCTTCACTTCGACGCCCCGCGGGCTGCGCAGCACGGTCGAAAGCATCGAGATTCCTTCCCGCGTGAATGCGAGGGGCCAATACTTGCGATATCGACCGCGACCGGCTCTCTCTAAGATCACAATTTGTGATCTTAGAGATAACGTTTCTTCGCGAGTCATGCGGAACATAAAATCCGCTGGAAAACTACTGAGGTTTCGTTGAACCTGTTGATTGAGTTGATGTGTGGGCACGCCGTATACGCGCGCGAGATCTTCGTCCAACATGACCCTTTGACCGCGAACGACATGAATGAGGGGGACGACCTTGGCGATATCCATGTCTTCATACGATTGAGGGGGGCGATTTGTTCCATAACTTGAAGTGCCAAATTGGTACTTCAAGATCTTAAGGTTGCAATTTGCAACCTTAAGATTTTGGGTAAAACATAAATTTTGATTGGCTTATTTTGAGGTCACAGTTTGTGACCTCAAACTTGAGGTCGCAAATTGCGACCTCAAGTCGAAGCCGAGTTTTCACGCCTGTTTACACACCATGTCTAAGGTGCCAATTTGGCACCTTAGAACCGCCCTAGGATTTGTATTCTAGTCGCATGATCCTACTCCTCCTTTCCGCCCTCCTCGCCGTGCCGTCCCACGCCGCCGCCCCCACCGTCAAGGACGCCCAGGCCTTCATGGACGGCGCCGAGAAATCCCTCGACGCGCTCGGCCGCCGCTCGGCCTTCTCGTCCTGGATCCAGCAGACCTACATCAACTACTCCTCCGAGTGGCTGGCGAGCGACGCCGACCAGAGCTACTCCGCCGAGGCCGCCCGCCTCGCCCACGCCGCGCGCAAGTACGACAAGCTCGACCTGCCCGCCGACCTCAAGCGCAAATTCCTCCTTCTCAAGCTCACCGTGACGTCGCCGGCCCCGCCCGATCCCGCCGAGCAGAAAGAGCTCTCCGACACCAAGGTCTGGCTCGAGGGCACCTACGGCAAGGGCAAGTACTGCCCCGCCTCCACGACGACCTGCCTGACGCTCGACGACATGGAGGACATCCTCAAGGACTCCCGCGATCCCAAGCGCCTGGCGGAGGTCTGGACCGGCTGGCGCACGATCTCGGTCCCGATGCGGCCGCGCTATCAGCGCTTCGCCGAGCTCTCCAACAAGGGCGCGCGCGACCTCGGCTTCAAGGACACCGCCGACCTCTGGCGCAGCGGCTACGACATGACCCCGGATCAGTTCTCCGCCGAGCTCGACCGAACCTGGCTGCAGATGAAGCCGCTCTACGAGGCCCGCCACGCCTACGTGCGCCGCCGCCTGCAGGACAAATACGGCAAAGACGTCATCGGCGCCGACGGCCTCATCCCGCAGCAGCTCACCGGCAACATGTGGGGCCAGTCCTGGGAGAACATCTACGACCTCGCCGCCCCGCCGAAGACGAAGCCCGCCTACGACCTGACCGAGCGGCTCAAGGCGAACAAGTACGACGAGCTCAAGATGGTCAAGACCGGCGAGGCCTTCTTCACCTCGCTGGGCTTCCCAGCGCTTCCGTCGACGTTCTGGGAGCGGTCCATGTTCACGCGCCCGCGCGACCGCGAGGTCGTCTGCCACGCCTCGGCCTGGGACGTCGAGAACGGCCAGGACCTCCGTATTAAAATGTGCATCAAGATCAACTCCGAGGACTTCGTGACCATACACCACGAACTCGGCCACAACTTCTACCAGCGCGCGTATGAAAAACAGCCGTACTTCTTCCGCGGCTCGGCCAACGACGGCTTCCACGAGGCCTTGGGCGACACCATCGCCCTGTCGGTCACGCCGGAGTACCTCAAGACCATCGGCCTCATCGACTCGGTCCCCGGGCCGGAGGGGGACATCGATCTCCTCCTGACCAAGGCGCTCGAGAAGGTCGCGTTCATGCCGTTCGGGCTGCTCGTCGACAAGTGGCGCTGGGACGTCTTCACGGGCAAGACCAAGCCCGAGGACTACAACAAGGCGTGGTGGGCGCTCGTGCAGAAGTATCAGGGCATGAAGCCGCCGGCGCCTCGCTCCGAGAACGACTTCGACCCGGGTGCTAAGTACCACATCCCGGGCAACACGCCGTACGCGCGCTACTTCCTGGCCAACGTCTACCAGTTCCAGTTCTACCGCGCGCTGTGCAAGCAGAGCGGGTACACGGGGCCGCTGCACCGGTGCTCCTACTACGGCGACAAGGCCGCCGGCAAGAGCCTGGGCGACATGATGGCGATGGGCAGCAGCAAGCCGTGGCCCGACGCCCTCGAGGCGGTGACGGGGCAGCGTCAGCTCGACGCGACGGCCATCCTCGAGTACTTCGCGCCGCTCAAGGCCTGGCTCGACGAGCAGAACAAGGGGCAGGCGACGGGGTGGAAGGCGGAATAATGGAGCTGGCCGATATCCGCGTGGGCGATGTGATCTGGAACGTCGACACCGGGCATACCGGGCGCGTGTCCTCGGTTACGGGCACGAAGATGGTGCTGCTGGACCCGACGGGCGAGGAGACGCCGTTTTACTTCGTGGCCGGGCTCTGGGAAAAGCTGCATGATCAGGCGGCGGCGGAGTTCGTCGCGCTGCTGCAGAAGTAGGACCGATTTAGGGAGAGGTGGCCGAGCGGTTTAAGGCACCAGTCTTGAAAACTGGCGACGTGTAAAAGCGTCCGTGGGTTCGAATCCCACCCTCTCCGATGATTGAATGGCTGCGGCGGCAGTTAATTAGAAGGCCCGGAGAACATCATGGCCAGAAAGGAAACGATTCACAGTCCGGCCGATGATTATCTGGGCTACTTGAAATATTCAGGCCCAGCTGCGATGGATGCGCGTAAGGCTGCGCATGCACTTCTTGGTTTCGACAAGGCACTTCGACATTTTCTCGCCAGAGAAGCGCCAGCCCTGCGCGGAGTTGAATTCGAAATTCCTGTTATAGTTCGGCCCGGCTCATGGGAGGCCGTACTTCCAGCCACAGCCGGTCAGTGGGCACTCACCGCACTCGGAGCTGGGGCAACCGCCTATTTGACCAAGGCGGGCACAGAAATGGCTACGCACGATTTCAAAGAAGTAGGCATCGGCGCGCTATTTAAGAAATCACTGGAGGGAATTCAGTGGACGGTAAAAATTGGGCGCCATCTCGGCACACTTCAGAAAAAGATCTTTTCAGAGGTTCGGTGGGAAAAGGGGAATCAAAGTGTCGGGATTCCTAATGATAAGAAAGAATATTTGGTTGTCCCCAAAAATGCGCTCGACGCATTTTCTGAATGCCCGACGAGCCTATTCTCAGACATTGCGGCCGTCATTGATGCTCAGCGTGAGCTGAGCATCGGGATTGTCCAGGATGGAGGATTTGTTGATGTCAAGATTCCCAGAACGGACAAGCATATCTTCCACATCGAAGAAGAACAGGATCAACTATTCCCCGAATTGAAACATGGCAAGTCTGTTGAATTGGATGGAACCGTTACGCGTGGAAATGAGAACACCAACTCTTTGGGGTTTCTTTACGACGATCATATCTTGACCTGCTATCCCACCAAGGGCAGCATTGTCCGATTTAAACAGGCGCTTTTTTTAAAATGCCGTCTTCGAGGCGTAATCAATCGCTCTGATGAGGGTGGGGGAATTTCCGCTAACAAACCAAAGATTTACGTCGACGAAATTACACCATTGGAGAAAGAGCCCGTTCATCCGCAGTTGTTCGCGGAAGATGACAACGTCGACTGAGCTCGGTCGATAGGCCAATTCGGAGGGCAGCAGGCCCTCGCAAGTGCGGTGGCTCCGCGCGGTAGCGGGGGATTATAGTGTGTGGCTATGAAAACAGAACTTGGCGAATATATCGTGGGTGCGTATCTCAGCCAGAGGCTTGGTTGCGATTTCGTCGGATATAACATCCGTCCTCCTGAAGCGGGCTTGGCGGGCCTTGCGGAGTTAGATGTCGTTGGCTTGCGCCACAAGGATAAGACGGCGTTCCTTTGTGAGGTGACTACGCATCTCGAAGGGCTTCAATATGGTTCATATGCGACAACGATTTCTAAGGTCAATGAGAAGCATCAGCGCCAGAAACGTTATGCGGAACTTCATCTGAAGGATTTTACGACGGTCCACTTCATGTTTTGGTCACCCGTGGTGCGGGAGGGGGCGATCACCAAGGCCCTTTCCACAATCGATGGGTTGGAGCTTGTAATCAATAGCGCTTACACCCGTTGTATTCGGGAACTAGAGGAAATCGCGTCAGGAGCAACGCGAGATCTTGGTAATCCGGCAATGCGATTTCTTCAGATTCTTACGCATCTCAGGAAAGATCTAAAACAAGAGAACAAGGCTATATCGAAGTTGGGTCTGCGATGAAAAAGGAAAATCGACATGCCTCTTGAACCTTTTCAAGGGGAAACTTTCGTTGCATTCATCGATATAATCGGGTTTAAGGCGATGATGCGAGAAGATGGCGGGCGCAGGGCGATAATCGCCCTCGATGACTTCTACTCTGTGGGCTATAACGTGCTGAGGGCGCAGCAGGCTGGTCGCCCGGCTATTGAGGGTCTCTTCGTATCTGACTGCGGAATATTATTTGCGCGCGGAAACGATGTGCGCCCCGATGAAATTCTAAAGCAGATCTTAACCATTATTGAGAACATCCACCGACGTTGCTCGGAGCGCGCTGTGTTTCTCACAAGCTCAATTGCTTGGGGCACATTCTCATATCATCAGCGTATTGAATTCCAAGGCATTGAGAAGAATCCGGTTTTTGGAAATGCATACATTAGTGCATTCATGGACAATGCTGAAGGCAAACCAAAAATCTACTCAGGAGATTGCCGCATTATCCGGGATAATTTGCCAGAGGAAGCAGCTGCGTATTGTAAAAATCACGCAGATGGGATATCAGAGCGCATCCGCGCCGCCCCAAAGCACTACTACTACGAATGGACTCGTCCGCGGCGAGGGTAGCGCGGTGGCGTAGAGAGGTTTAGTGGCAGCTCGCGATGGTCTCTGCGCCGTTGGCTGTGTTAGTCGGCATAGAAATCGCTATTGTCGACATTTGTTGAGTGGACTTCAGCGATTTCCCGATCCGAATCCAAAGTAACATCGAACTTAAAAGGATAGGAATCGTGGATTTCGGGATCACCATCGGTTTCACGGTCAGAACCGTATTGTAGACTGACCCCAAGCAACCCCTCGCCTATTACGTGCGCGCCTTTATCACCCCACGAAACGGATGAGATATTAATGTCAGTAACCTCCTCCAACCTCGTGTGTGTCGAAACCTCATCAAGCTCTGAAGGGAAATTATTGTGAAAATGTTCTTCAAGCTGGGCTTCTAAGCCAACTATTTCGATTTGGCGGTCAGTGGGGGGAGTTATTAGTACTAGGCGCATTTGTCGTGCAGGATCTTTTTTCACATACTCATGTATGCGGCGAACATGTTTGTCATCGTTCGCGCCGGCACCGTAGATTTTAAACTCAAAAATTATCTCCTCTGCCTCGTTCTTTGCAACAAGGTCAAAGGTTTGTCCTCCAACCCGAAGCTCGCGTTCAATCTTATACCCTTTGGCAGAGAAATCGCGTTCAACCCGTTCCATGGCATCTTCGATTAAATAGCGGCTCATTGCGCGTGTCGTCATCTAGCACCCCACGGGATAGCCAACGTCTACGAGATTCCCAATTTCGACGTAGATCGTGTGGTCGTTTGTACCAATAGAATTATAAAAATCGACGAGAACATCTGAGTCCATCTTTGTTGTGTCAATCATGTGGAGAGGCGCGCTCCCGATATTCTGGCTTCCGGCCGTTCTTAACTTAACAAGAAAGTCATCAGTAAACGCGAGTGTGCGCAGTGAATCTAGCGTAGGCTTGCTTAGGTTGTCAGGATCCCTGCGCTCTTCCTTTCTGTAAAAATAATAAACCCGGCAATAAAGCGAATGTGTAAGGGGCGCCGAAGCTGCGTATCGACTTTTAAATGCCGCATCGACGGCGGCAATGTAGGCAGCTTTTGTGGGGGATCTCGACGCGGTTTTATTGTGAGAGCCTGGTCGTGCCGACACAATGAAACTGAAGATAGGCGCTTTCGCTACCGCGGGAGTTGCCGTCGCGGTAAGTATCGATGGGGCTGTGCGTATTTTTTGGGAAAATAAACGCACCCATAGATCGTGCAAGTTCATGCGCTCATGTTATGCGGCTGAATATGGCAATGGCGACTGCATTTTGTTGAGTCGGATCACTCTTTTTCAAAGCCCTGGCTCGTAAACTTCAAAGTTTGACTATTTTCAGTGACCGTTCTTACAACCTGATCCGGCGCGCCGGTCGGAATATGAGCTTCGATCTCGAGTGTGACCCGCACTTCGGCTCCGACGAGAGCTGTTAGGTGTGAGATCACTTCATCCGCGATGCGGCTCGCGTCGCGCCCGACGCGTGCTGAGTCCAAGATTACCGTGCCGTGGAAGCGGCTCAGCTGTACCGCGGTCGACGCAGGATGGGTATTTCCCGGCCCGTTCCCGCCGGCAGGCGCGGCAAATCCACCGGCGCCGCTAGCTGTGTGCTCCGTGGCTCCTGCGCCCTTCGGGGGAATTTCGGCATCCAATTGTCTGCGGGCGACGTCCGGCTTCACCAGTAGCGCAGAGCTTTCCGGCGACAAACTTGCCGTCTGTCCGCCCCGCAAGCCGCGATATCGCCCCGTTGCTTCGTCTAGGCTGTCGGCAAACGCGAACGTGTCGGTCTGCCACGTGCGCAGCACTAAGCCGTCGTGTATTGCATGGAGCAATACTTCGGAGCCGGCCACCCGCGGCAGATATAGATACCGCGCGAAGTCCTCTACGAGCTGCTTCACCGCGACATGCTCTCCGCGCCACAAAGGGACGTCGTCGAGGTTCTTGCGCAGGATGGTTGAACCGAAGCTCGTCAGGAGCAGCTCGTCGCTGCGAAGCTTCTTGCTCGCGCGCGCGGCCAGCCCGTCGCTTCCGGTGATGCGGACAGCCTGCCATGTGAGGGGCGACTGCGGCGTCTTCTGCTCCGGCACCAGCACCCATTGGTAGGTCTCGGGCAGTCGCGCCGTGACGGCGCCGTCCGCGGCCTTTTGCTGCGTCTCCGCCTGGCGCACTTGATGAGGGTCCAGGTTGAGGACAGCCTTTTCGGCCAGAATGGACGACCACGCGAGGTGCTTGCGCAGCGCGTCTTCGAGGTCCTGCAGGCGCACACGATCCGCAGCAAGGAAAACGAGCGTGTTGCGATAGAGGCGCGGGGTGTTGCCGCGCGTCTCCAGGATCGCCTTGGCGGCCTTCTCCGCGGCATTCCCGCTCTCTTTGCTGTACGGATGCTCCGCCGGCAGCACCACTAGGCGCGTGTCAAGATCATCCGGCACGTCCGAGCCTGAGCGCGGAAGCGGATGGATTCGTGAGAAGTCCCCCATGTTCCGCAGGTCGGCGCGGAGCCGAGCGTCCAGCTCGGCCGCGACTTTATCCGGGTCTCGCTTGAGCTGATCGGCGCGGTCGTCGGCCAGCTTAGTCACGGTGGGCTGGGTCGCGTACCAGGTGCGGGGGCCGTCCTGATAGAGATAGGTTGCCGCCGCGGCGAGACGCCGTAGCGCGTCACCGAAGACGGCCGCCGATTCTCCCGGCATAACGCAGCCGAGCATCACGCGCCGGTCCTCGAGGCCGCGGTGCGCCGCCGCGCCTGTCGGTGCTGAGCCGAGGTAGATAGTCCTCGCTACACGACGCGTCGCATGAAACCGG